>CAZZZX010000285.1:0-3871 GCA_964658585.1 uncultured Novosphingobium sp. | reverse complement strand
TCCAGCGCCGCCAGCGAGGTGGGCGTGAGCGACGGGCCGACGATCACGTCGACCGCCGCGATCCGGCGCGTGCCATAGGCGAGTGCTGCGACACCCTGCGCGCCGCCGATCCGCCAGACCTCGTCGACGCCCGCGATCTCGGCGGCGGCGAGCACCAGCGGATTGACCGCGCCGTCCGGCGTCGGCGTGACCATCGCCAGCCGCCCGACGCCCGCGGCGCGCGCGGGGATCGCGTTCATCAGCACGCTCGACGGGTAGGCGGCGCGCCCGCCCGGCACGTAGAGCCCGGCGGCATCGACCGCGCGCCAGCGCGCACCGAGCCGCACGCCCGCCGCGTCGGTACGCTCGCCGTCGGCGGGGCGCTGGTGCTCGTGATAGGCGCGGATGCGGGTCGCGGCGAGATCGATCGCGGCGCGCAGATCGGAGTCGAGCCCGTCGAGCGCGGCGCGGCGCACGCTGCGCGGGATCTCCCAGCCGGTGGTTTCGAGATCGTGGCGATCGAACGCCAGCGTGCGCTCCGCGACCGCGGCGTCGCCGCGCACACGCACATCGGCGAGGATCGCGGCGACATCGCGCGAGACGTCGGCGTCGGTGTCGCGCCGGCCCTCGACGAGCGCAGTGAAGCGGGGGCCGAAGTCGGGCGCGGACGCGTCGAGCCGCAAGGGCCCGGACGGAGCGGGGGCGAGATCAGGCCGCATCGCGGCGTTCCAGCACCGCGGCGCGGAACGCGGCGACGAGCGGCGCGATCACCGCGGCGCGGGTCTTGAACGCGGCGCGGTTGACGATCAGCCGCGCGCTCACCGGCGCGATCACTTCGACCTCGACCAGCCCGTTCTCGGCGAGCGTGCGCCCCGACGAGACCAGATCGACGATGCGGTCGGCGAGCCCCAGCGCGGGCGCGATCTCCATCGCGCCGTTCAGCTTGACGCATTCGGCCTGGACGCCGCGCGCCTCGAAGAAGCGCTGCGTCGTGTGCGGATATTTGGTCGCGACGCGGACATGGCTCCACTCGCGCGGATCGTCTCCGGCCGCCATGTCGCGCGGCTCCGCGACCGAGATCCGGCAATGGCCGATGTCGAGATCGACCGGCGCGTAGAGTTCCGAATAGTCGAACTCGGCGATCACGTCCGATCCGACGATGCCGATCTGCGCGGCACCGTGCGCGACGAAGGTCGCGACGTCGAACGCGCGCACGCGGATCATCTCGATGTCCGCGCGATCGGTGGCGAAGCGCAGCGCACGGCTGTTCTCGTCCGCGAACGCGGCCTCGGGGCGGATGCCGGCGCGCGCGAGCAGCGGCAGCGCCTCGCCGAGGATGCGCCCCTTGGGGACCGCGAGGATGACGGGATCGGCCATGATCCGCGCCAGATAGCGGCAGCACGAACACCCGCCAAGGGTTGATCCCTCGTGTCACGCCAGACTAACGCCGGTGGCCATGGATATCGACACCGACACGCTGCGCGACGATCTGCTCGCCGCGATCGCCGCCGCACCCGGGCTGGAGGGGCTGGAGGCGGCGCGCGTCCATGCGCTCGGCAAGCAGGGCGTCGTCACCGGCCTGCTCAAGACGCTCGGCAAGATGAGCCCCGACGAGCGCGCCACCGCGGCGCCGCGCATCCAGGCACTGCGCGAATCGGTCGCCGACGCGATCGCGCGGAAGAAGGCCGCGCTGGAGGCGGCGGCTCTCGAGGCGCGGCTCGTGTCCGAGACGCTCGACCTGTCGCTCCCCGCCGCGAGCGGGCCGGTCGGCAGCGTGCATCCGGTCGGCCAGGTGATGGACGAACTCGCCGAGATCTTCGCCGATCTCGGCTTCGCGGTCGCCACCGGCCCCGAGATCGAGGACGACTGGCACAACTTCACCGCGCTCAACATCCCCGACGCGCACCCCGCACGCGCGATGCACGACACCTTCTATTTCGACCGGATGGATGGCGAGGGCAGGAAGATGCTGCTCCGCACCCACACCTCCCCGGTGCAGATCCGCACGATGCTGACGACCCCGCCGCCGATCCGCATCATCGCGCCCGGCCGCACCTATCGCAGCGATTCGGACGCCACCCACACCCCGATGTTCCATCAGGTCGAGGGGCTGGTGATCGATCGCGGCATCACGCTCGGCCATCTCAAATGGACGCTCGAAACCTTCGTGAAGGCGTTTTTCGAGCGCGACGACATCGTGCTGCGCCTGCGGCCGAGCTATTTCCCGTTCACCGAGCCCTCGATGGAGGTCGATGTCGGCTACACGCTGGTCAAGGGCAAGCGCACGATCGGCGGCGCCACGCCCGACGGCTGGATGGAGATCCTCGGCAGCGGCATGGTCCATCGCAAGGTGATCCAGGCCTGCGGGCTCGATGCGGACCAATGGCAGGGCTTCGCATTCGGCTGCGGGATCGATCGGCTGGCGATGCTCAAATACGGGATCGACGATCTGCGCGCCTTCTTCGACGGCGATCTGCGCTGGCTGCGCCATTACGGCTTCGCCGCGCTCGACGTGCCGACGCTGAGTGGGGGGATCGGGGCATGAAGTTCACGCTGAGCTGGCTCAAGGAGCATCTCGACACCGACGCCGGCGCCGACGCGGTGGCCGATGCGCTCAACCGGATCGGGCTGGAGGTCGAGGACGTCACCGATCCCGCCGCGACGCTCGGTGCGTTCACCATCGCGCGCGTGCTGACCGCCGCGCCGCATCCGCAGGCCGACAAGCTGCAGGTGCTCTCGGTCGATGCGGGTACCGGCCCGCTCCAGGTCGTGTGCGGCGCGCCCAATGCGCGGTCCGGGCTGGTCGGCATCTTCGGGCCGCCGGGGGCCATCGTCCCGGGATCGGGGATGACGCTCAAGGTCGCGGCGATCCGCGGCGTCGAATCGAACGGGATGATGTGCAGCCTGCGCGAACTCGCGCTCGGCACCGAGCATGACGGCATCGCCGAACTGCCCGACGATGCGCCGGTCGGCACGCCCTATGCGGTCTGGGCGGGGCTCGACGATCCGCTGTTCGATGTCGCGATCACCCCCAATCGGCAGGACTGCATGGGGGTACGCGGCATCGCGCGCGATCTCGCCGCGTTCGGTCTGGGCACGCTGCGGCCGCTGCACGCGGTCTACCGGATGGCCTCGCTCGATCCGATTCCGGGCAACGGCCCCGCGCCCGACGTGCGGACCGACGATCCGGACGGCTGCCCCGCCTTCTACGCGCAGGCGGTGTCGGGCGTGGTCAACGGCGCCGCGCCGCGCTGGATGGCGGCCAGGCTCGAGGCGATCGGCCAGAAGTCGATCTCGATGCTGGTCGACATCACCAATTTCATCTCGATCGATCTCGGCCGCCCGCTCCACGTCTACGATCGCGCCCGGCTCAACGGGACGCTGGCGGCGCGCAAGGCGAAGGACGGCGAGCAGGTCGAGACGCTCAACGGCAAGACCTATACGCTCGACGCGACGATGACGGTGATCGCGGACGACGCGGGCGTCCACGATATCGGCGGGATCATGGGCGGCGCGCAGTCGGGTGTGTCGGCGACGACCACCGACGTGCTGATCGAATGCGCCTGGTTCGACCCCGACCATATCGCACTGACCGGCCAGAAGCTCGGCCTGACCTCGGATGCGCGCCAGCGGTTCGAGCGCGGCGTCGATCCGGCGTTCCTCGACGAGGGGCTGGCGATCGCGACGCGGCTGGTGCTCGATCATTGCGGCGGCACGCCGTCCCCGGTGACCCGCGCCGGCACGCCGCCGACCGCCGCGAGGTCGATCGCCTATGATCCGGCGCGCTGCCTCGCGCTCGCCGGGCTCGATGTCGCGCCCGACCGCCAGCGCGACATCCTCGAGCGGCTCGGCTTCGCGGTCGCCGCCGACTGGCGCGTCGCCGTGCCGAGCT
>CAZZZX010000284.1:4228-4661 GCA_964658585.1 uncultured Novosphingobium sp. | reverse complement strand
CGCGGCGGCGGGATCGACCTTCTCGTTCGACGTGACCGGCGGCGAGGCGGAGGCGTTCCGCTTTCTCGACGCGCTGCGCCTGCTGCGCTTCGCGGTGAGCCTCGGCGGATCGGAGACGCTTATCACGCATCCGGCGACGACGACGCATTACGCGATCCTGCCCGAGGAGCGGCGTGCCGGCGGGATCACCGATGCGACACTGCGGCTCTCGGTCGGGATCGAGCATGTCGATGATCTGATCGCCGATCTCGGCCGCGCGCTGGAGGCGATATGAGCGCGGTCGACGTGCACGCCATCGACGGCAAGGTGTCCGGACCCGACGAGCGGTTCGACGTGGTCGTCGTCGGCGCCGGGGAGGCGGGCACCGCGGAGGCAATCGCAGCCGCCGAAGGCGGCGCCTCAAAGTGAACGACGGGCGCGTGGATCGGACCTG
>CAZZZX010000284.1:0-4218 GCA_964658585.1 uncultured Novosphingobium sp. | reverse complement strand
GAAGGCGGCGCCTCGGTGCTGCTCGTCGACGAGAATCCGGTACCGGGCGCGCTGATCGGCACCGACGTGCCGCTTTTCTATGGCGGCCGGATGACCGCGGCGGTGCAGCAGCCCGGCCGGATGCTCGAGCAGCTTTTCGGCAGTAGTCCCGCGCTGGAGACCGCGATCGACGCGGGCGTCGACGTGCGGCTCGGCACCTGTGCCTGGGGTCTTTACGTCGGCAGCCCGGCGATGCGCGCGCTGCCGGCGCCGATGCTGGGCATCGCGGATGCCGAGCGCGCGGCGATGATCGGCTTCGGCCGGCTCGTGCTGGCGACCGGCGCACGCGATCTGGTGCTGGGCTTCGCGGGCTGGGATCGGCCCGGCGTGATGGGCGCGCAAGGCTTCGCCGCGCTCGTCACGCGCTACGACGCCTTCGCCGGGCGCCGCGTGCTGATCGCAGGATCAGGTCCGCTCGCGCTGCGCACCGCGTTGCTGGCGTCGTCCCGCGGGATCGCGGTGGCGGGCATCGTCGAGGTGGCCGATACCATGCGGGAGCCGGCCTTTGCCGATCTTCGGGTGCCGGTGTTCCCCGGTCACACCATCGCGTCGGTCGATGGCGGCATCGACGGCGTCGAACGGGTGACGCTCGCAGCGCTCGACGGGCCGGCGCGCGTCGAGCTGGCGTGCGATACGGTGATCCTGGCGATCGGCGCGGTCCCGGCGACCGAGCTGCTCGACGCCGCCGGCGCGCGGCCTGGCGACACCATTTCGCTGGCGGGCGACTGCGCCACTATGACCCGGCCGGATGCCGCCGTTGTGCAGGCATGGTCCGATGCGCTCGGCCGTCACGCGTCGGCCGAGACGATCGTCTGTCAGTGCGAAGCGGTGACCCGTGCCGATCTGATCGGCGTCCAGCCGCCGCGCTATCTCGATCGGCCCGAGCGGACGGCAGGGCGATCGCTGTCGACGCTGCTCGCGGACGGACCCGCCCATCCCGACCAGATCAAGCGGCTGACCCGCGCCGGGATGGGACAATGCCAGGGGCGGCGCTGCCGCGATCAGGTCGCCTGCCTGCTCGCCGCGGCGCAGGGCGTGCCGCTCGCCTCGGTGCCGGTGGCGAGCTTCCGCGCGCCTGTGCGGCCGGTGCCGCTCGGCGTGCTCGCCGACTGGCACGAGAGCATGGCGATGACGGCGGGCTGGGACGTGTGGTTCGGGATTCCGACCCAATGGACCCCCTATGCGATCATCGGCACGCCCGCGGAGGCCGAGCAGGTCGCGGGGCTGGGCGGCAACATGCATGTCTGACGCGGCGTTGCCAAAGGGTGCTTCGGTGGTCGTCATCGGTGCGGGCGTCACCGGGCTGAGCGCGGCGTGGTGGCTGGCGCGATCGGGGATCGACGTCGTCGTGCTCGACAAGGGTATCGTCGGCTGGGAGGCGTCGGGCCGCAATGGCGGCGGCGCCTCGCATTACCAGAGCCCGCTGTTCGCCGAGGAGCAGCGGCTCTGGCCGCAGATGGACGAGCTGCTCGGCTACCCGACCGAATATCGCCGCGAGCGGATCATCATCCAGCGCGATCCCGCGCTGCTCGACCATTATCGCGCGGTCGGCCGGATGTGCACCGCGATGGGCTATCCGGTCGACGATCTCGACAGCCGCCAAGTGCAGGAGATGGTGCCGCTGACCGACACGACCTGTCTTGGCGGCATCCATCTGCGCTTCGGCGGCCACGCCAATCCGCAGCGCACCGTGCAGGCCTATGCCTGGGCGCTGCAGGATCTCGGCGGACGCATCCTCCAGCATTGTCCCGCCTCGCGGATCGAGACCGCGGGCGGGCGGGTCGTCGCGGTCGAGACGCCGCGCGGGCGGATCGAATGCGACGCGCTGGTGGTGGCCGCGGGGCCGCAGGCGGGGGCGCTGCTGGCGCCGATCGGCATCGATTTCCCGATCGCGCCGGCGCGTGCCGAGATGATCGTCACCGAGCCTGCGCCGCTGATGGCGATCGGCGGGGTCGACGGCAACGGCCTCTACGGACGGCAGACATTGCGCGGCAACCTCGCCTTCGGCGGTGGCCCGCACGAATGGATCGCGATCGGGAGCGACGGGCCCATGTCCCGCCCGGTCTCGCCGCTGGCGCGCAATCTCGCGCGGCGCGTGGCGGAGATGTTTCCCAAGGCGGCGCATCTCAACGTGATCCGATCCTGGGCGGGCGTGGTCGAGAATACGCCCGACGGCCGCCCGATCCTCGACCGGCTGGGCGATCCCGGCAATCTCACGGTGGCGACGATGTCGGGCGTCGGCTTCGGCCTGTCGCCCGCGAGCGGCCATGCGATCCGCGATCTGGTGGTCGACGGCGCCTGCTCGTTCGCCGACATCGCCAAGCTCGGCCTCGCGCGCTTCGCGACGCTCGAACCCGATTGGCGCGAGCGGCGCGGCTGGGCGCAAGGGCTGGCGGCATGAAGCGCTATTCGGCGCTGGCGCTGCTCAAGGCGGGGCTCACCGGCCAGCGCGGCTGGGACCGCGCCTGGCGCGACCCGGAACCCAGGGAGAACTATGACGTGATCGTCATCGGCGGCGGCGGCCACGGCCTCTCGACCGCCTATTATCTCGCCAGGACGCACGGCATCCGCAACGTCGCCGTGATCGAGAAGGGCTGGATCGGCGGCGGCAATACCGGCCGCAACACCACCATCGTGCGTTCCAACTATCGCCAGCCCGCACTCCACGGCTTCTTCGATTTCGCGCTCGGGCTGTGGGAAGGGATGAGCGACGAACTCAACTACAACGTCATGTTCTCGCCCCGCGGCGCGCTGTTCCTCGGCCACTCGGACGCGGACATGACCGCGCTCGCGCAGCGTGGCGATGCGCTGATGTGCGACGGGATCGAAGCCGAGCTGCTAAGCCGCGAGCAGGTCCAGGCGCTGGTCCCGCTGCTCGACATGTCGCCCGATGCGCGCTTCCCGATCCACGGTGGTCTGATCCAGCGCCGTGGCGGCACCGCGCGGCACGATGCGGTCGCCTGGGGCTATGCGCGGGCGGCGGACGGGCTCGGCGTCGATGTCATCCAGAATTGCGAGGTGACCGGTTTCACCGTCGCCGGCGGCCGGGTGACCGGCGTCGAGACGACGCGCGGGGCGATCGGCGCGGGCCGCGTCGGCATCTGCGTCGCGGGCAATAGCGGGCCGGTCGCCGCACTCGCCGGGATCAGGCTGCCGGTCGAGGCGCAGACCCTCCAGGCATTCGTCACCGAGCCGGTCAAGCCGATGATCGACACGGTCGTCATGTCGCAGTCGCTGCACTGCTATATCAGCCAGTCCGACAAGGGCGGCATCGTGCTCGGCGGCGATCCCGACCAGTTCCCGAGCTATGCGCAGCGCGGCCTGCCGCCGCGGATCGAGCGCGCGGCAGCCGAGGCGATCGCGCTGGTCCCCGCATTATCGCGACTGCGGATGGTGCGCTGCTGGGCGGGCACCACCGACATGAGCTTCGACGGATCGCCGATCATCTCCGCGCTGCCGGTCGATGGGCTCTATCTCAACGGTGGCTGGTGCTATGGCGGGTTCAAGGCGACGCCCGGATCGGGCTTCGCCTATGCGCATCTGCTCGCGACCGGCACGGCGCACCCGCTGGCGGCGCCGTTCGCGCTCGATCGCTTCGCGGCGGGTGCGACCATCGACGAGGCGGGGGTCGGCGTCATGCCGCAGCTGCGCTGATGATGCGGATCGACTGCCCCCATTGCGGTCCGCGCGCGCAGGCCGAATTCGCGTACGAGCGCACGCTCGATTCGATCGTGACGCTCGCCATGCCCGCGGACGAAGCGGTGGCGCGGCTGTATGCGCGCACCAATCCGCGCGGGCTCGACGACGAGCTGTGGCGGCATTCCTATGGCTGCCGCCAGTGGCTGGTGCTGCGCCGGCATCGCGTGACGCACGAGATCGTCTCGGTCGCGACCTTCGCGCCATGAGCGGCCCGGCGCGCATCGCCGGCGGGGCGGAGGCCACGCTGCGGTTCACCTTCGACGGCAGGGACTATCGCGCCCGGCCGGGCGATACGCTGGCGGCGGCGCTGCTCGCCAACGGCATCGGGCTGGTCGCGCGCAGCTTCAAATATCATCGCCCGCGCGGGATCATGGCGGCGGGCGTCGAGGAGCCCAATGCGCTGGTCACGGTCGGCGAGGGCGGTCGCGCCGAGCCCAACACGCGTGCCACGGACGTTTTCGTCTATGATGGTCTGGTGGC
>CAZZZX010000283.1:0-4681 GCA_964658585.1 uncultured Novosphingobium sp. | reverse complement strand
TTGGTATCGCGGGCCGCGACTTCGAATTCCTCGATGTGGATCGAGGTGAATACGTCGTCCTTCACGATGCGTTCGGAAATGAGGATCGAATCCTCATAATTATAGCCGTTCCAGGGCATGAACGCGACGAGCACGTTGCGGCCCAAAGCCAGCTCGCCGAACTCGGTCGACGGGCCGTCGGCGATGATGTCGCCGGCCTCGATATAGTCGCCCACCTTCACCAGCGGGCGCTGGTTGATGCAGGTCGACTGGTTCGAGCGCTGGAACTTCATCAGCGTGTAGATGTCGACGCCCGACTTGCCGGGCTCGACCTCTTCGGTCGCGCGGATGACGATGCGGCCGGCGTCGACCTGGTCGACGATGCCGGTGCGCTTGGCACCGATCGCCGCACCGGAATCGCGCGCCACCGTGCCCTCCATGCCGGTGCCGACGAACGGCGCCTCGGCCCGCACCAGCGGGACCGCCTGGCGCTGCATGTTCGAGCCCATCAGCGCGCGGTTGGCGTCGTCGTTCTCGAGGAACGGGATCAGCGACGCGGCGACCGAGACGAGCTGCTTGGGGCTCACGTCCATCAGCGTGATCTGATCGCGGAACGCCATCAGGAACTCGCCCGCCTCGCGCGCGGAGATCAGCTCCTCGACGAAGCTGTGATCGGCCGCGACCTCGGCATTGGCCTGCGCGATGGTGTGCTTGGCCTCCTCCATCGCCGACAGGTACACGACCTCGTCGGTGACCTTGTGGTCGATCACCTTGCGGTACGGCGTCTCGATGAAGCCGTACTTGTTGACCCGGCTGAACGACGCCAGCGAGTTGATGAGGCCGATGTTCGGGCCCTCGGGCGTCTCGATCGGGCAGATCCGGCCATAATGCGTCGGATGGACGTCGCGAACCTCGAAGCCCGCACGCTCGCGGGTGAGGCCGCCCGGCCCGAGCGCCGAGACGCGGCGCTTGTGCGTCACCTCGGAGAGCGGGTTGGTCTGGTCCATGAACTGCGAGAGCTGCGACGAGCCGAAGAACTCGCGCACCGCGGCGACCGCGGGCTTGGCGTTGATGAGGTCGTTGGGCATCACGGTGGAAACATCCACCGACGACATGCGCTCCTTCACCGCGCGCTCCATGCGCAGCAGGCCGACGCGATACTGGTTCTCGAGCAGCTCGCCGACCGAGCGCACGCGGCGGTTGCCGAGATTGTCGATATCGTCGATCTCGCCCTTGCCGTCCTTGAGCCCGACCAGCGTCTTGACGACCTCGAGAATGTCCTCGGTGCGCAGCGTCGTCACCGTGTCCTCGACATCGAGGTCGAGCCGCATGTTGAGCTTGACGCGGCCGACCGCGGACAGATCGTAGCGCTCGGGATCGAAGAACAGACCGCCGAACAGCGCCTCCGCGGTCTCCTTGGTCGGCGGCTCGCCGGGGCGCATGACGCGATAGATCTCGCTCAGCGCATGATCGCGCTCCTCGACCTTGTCGACCTTGAGCGTGTTGCGGATCCAGGGTCCGGTCGAGACGTGATCGATATCGAGCAGCACCAGCTCCTCGATGCCGGTGGCGTCGAGCTTGGCGAGATTCTCCTCGGTGACCTCGTCGCCCGCCTCGATATAGATCTCGCCGGTCGCGTCGTTGACCAGATCGTAGGCCGAATAGCGGCCGAAGATCTCCTCGGTCGGGATCAGCAGCGTCGCGAGCCCGTCCTTGCCCGCCTTGTTGGCGGCGCGCGGCGAGATCTTGGTGCCGGCGGGGAATACGACCTCGCCGGTATCGCCGTTGACGACATCGAACATCGGCTTCTGGCCGCGCCAGTTCTCGGGCAGGAAAGGCACCTTCCAGCCACCCTCGCCACGCACATAGGTGGCGGTCTTGTAGAACTGGTTGAGGATGTCCTCGCCGTTGAGGCCCAGCGCATAGAGCAGCGTCGTCACCGGCAGCTTGCGCTTGCGGTCGATGCGGACGTTGACGATGTCCTTGGCGTCGAACTCGAAATCGAGCCACGAGCCACGATACGGGATCACCCGCGCGGCGAACAGATACTTGCCCGACGCGTGCGTCTTGCCGCGATCGTGATCGAACAGCACGCCCGGCGAGCGGTGCATCTGGCTGACGATCACGCGCTCGGTGCCGTTGACGATGAACGTGCCGTTCCCCGTCATCAGCGGCATGTCGCCCATGTAGACGTCCTGCTCCTTGATATCGATCAGCGACTTGATCCCGGTCTCGGGATCGACGTCGAACGACTGGAGGCTGAGCTTGACCTTCATCGGCGCGGCATAGGTGATGCCGCGCTGACGGCACTCGTCGGTATCGAACTTGGGGTGCTCGAGCTCATAGCCCTCGATCCCCAGCCGCGCGGTGCCCGCGAAATCCTCGATCGGGAACACGCTGCGCAGCGTCTTCTCGAGACCCGACACATAGCCGATCGACGGATCGGAGCGCAGGAACTGCTCGTAGCTCTCGCGCTGGACCTCGATCAGATTGGGCATCTGCACGACTTCGTGGATGTTGCCGAAGACCCTGCGGATGCGCTTCGCGGTGATGCCGCTGACCTGATCGGGAGTGTTGGGCTTGGTCGCCATCGAGCGTCGTTCCTTACCGTTTCGTCGCGTCGGACGCCTCGCAGCGCCCTGCAGCCGGTTCGCGACCGCACGCGGCCACGCAAAAAAGTGCGGCCCCCGGCTGTGGGACCGCACTGCTGCACTCTCAGGGTCCGGCCGGTCTCCCATTCGTCGCGATCCGTTGCGCAAGGCGGATCGTGTCCCGGAGGCTCGGTCGGGTGGCCGGCGCGCGCAAACGGGCGAGCGGACGGCCAATCATGTTCGGATGACCGCCCATATAGCGATTGGCGGCGAGAAGGGAAGAGGCGATCGTTCGCCCGCGCCGGATCGCGCCGCATCGGCTTGCCGAAGCCGCCGCGGCATGGTGATGGATGGCGATGTCGTCCGCTCTCCCCCCCGCCCCGGCGCAGCGTCGCGGGATCGCCGGCGTCGTCGCCGGACGCGGAGACCGGCTCGGCGGCCGGCTGCGCAACCTGCTCGAGGCATGGCGGCTGGCCCGGGCGGAAGCCGCGCCGCTGCTCTGGCTGTGGGTCGATAGCGACGATCAGGACGGATCGCCCTACCCGCTCGACACGCTGTTCGATGCCGCGGCACTGGCCCGCGTACCGGGCCTGACCGTCGCCCGCGAGGATCGCCATGGCCGGCTCGCCGGTCCGCCGCCGTCCGGCTGGGCGGATGCGCTGGCGCGGCGCGACGACTGGCTCGACGCGAGCGTGTCGGCACCGCCGACAGGCGCGATCCTGCGCCATCGCGCGGTCGACCCGATCGTGCCGGACCGCGTCGCGCCCGACATCGCCACGCTGTTCCGCACGCTGCCGATCCATCCGGCGGTGCGCGACGCGGTCGAGGCGGCGGCCGCTCCGCTCGGGCGGACGTATCGCGCGGTCCATCTGCGTCGCGGCGATGTCGTGGCGGCGCTCGCCCGATGCCCGGCCACCGCGGCGGCGCGCACGATCGCGATCGCCAACTTCGTCCCGCGCTACGCCCCCGCCGCCGCCTATGACCGCGCCATCGCCGCGGCGTCGGACGATGCGCCGCTCGCGATCTTCTCCGACGATCCGCATCTGCGTGCCGCCGTCGCGCGGCGTCATGCCGGGCGCGCGATCGATCCGCACGCCGCGCTCGACGACGCGCCGCTCGGCCCGCTCCAGCGCGACTTCGCCGAACTGCTGCTGATCGCGGGCGCGGCGACGGTGATCGGCGCGGGCGACAGCCAGTATTGCCGGGTCGCGGCCGCGCTCGGCGGGGCGCGCTTCATCGATGTCCGCGACCATGTCGATCCCGCCGAGACGATCGCCGCGCTGCGGGCCATCGTCGCGGACGCGACGCTGGTCGCGGACACGCTCGCCGCATTCGCCACGCTCTATCGCGCGCGCGACCCCGCGGTGGCCGACGTCTTCGCGGCGGCGGCGGCCGCTCAGCCCGCCTCGGCGCGATAGGTGGCGAGCGCGGGATCGAGGCGGTGCTGGTTCGCCTCGCGCAGCCGCGCGCCGGCCTCGTCGTAGAAGAAGGGCAGCATCGCGTAGCGCCGGCCGCGCGTCACCGGCCGCGCCTCGTGGAGCAGCGCGCAGGAGAACACCACCGCGCCGCCCAGCGGCGCGCGATAGGTGCGCCGCCCGAACTCGGGGAAGCACAGGTCGCCGCCGTCATACTCGTCGGGATTGAGGTTGATCGTGCAGGCGAAGCGGCGATGCGCGGTGCCCGGCGTACTGTTGTCGCGATGAGGATTGAAGAAGCCGCCGGTCTCGCCGTCGTAGCGCGCGACCAGCCAGCGCTCGATCCGCGTCACCTCGAACTGGAAGGCATGGCGCACCATCGGCAGCAGCGCGGTGACGACCCGCGCCCTGACCGTGTCGAGCAGCGCGTCGCCCTCGCGCAGCAGCACGTCGGCGCGACGCTTGAAGCTGTGATCGGTGACCACCCGGGTGATCCCGTCCTGCTCGCGCATGAAGCCCGAATCGGTGCCGCCCTCGTGCTCGTAATGCTCGATCAGCGCACGGCACAGCGGCGGCGGCAGGATGCGCGGCACCAGCAGTGCGGGGGCGGCCGGCATCGCTGCGGCCTGCTCGGCGACGAGCGCACGCAGCCGCGCGACGATCGCCGCCCCGGCACCGAGCTCGGCGCGCGCGACG
>CAZZZX010000282.1:0-4688 GCA_964658585.1 uncultured Novosphingobium sp. | reverse complement strand
GAAGGGTCGCGCGGTCAGCACGCCCCCGATCAGCGCGGGCGTGGTCGACAGGCGGACCAGCTCCTGTCCGACATAGTCCATCGGCCGGCGCGCCATGTCGGCGGTGAGCGCGGCGCGCTCGGCGGCATCGAGCCGCGCGCCGATCCGCGGGCGGCCCTCGGGCAGTGTGGGCAGCGTGCGCCCGAACGCCGAGCCGACCGCCAGGTCGCCGAGCCGGTCGCGGACGATGGCGTGTTCGGTCGCCTGTCCGCACCACCAGGTCGCGATGTTGGGCAGCGTCAGCTCCTCGCCGAGCAGCGCACGCGCCAGCCGCGGCAGGAAGGCGGCGAAGGCGGCGCTCTCGACCACGCCCGCGCCCGGCCAGTTGGCGACGGCCAGCCCACCCGCGCCCAGCGCCTCGAACAGATCGGGCACGCCGATCCGCGAGCGCGCGTCGAACGCCAGCGGATCGAGGAAGCGCGTGTCGATCCGCCGCCACACCGCGTCGATGCGCTTGAGCCCCTCGATCGTGCGCACGTACAGCCGGTCGTCCTTGACCGTCAGATCCTCGCCCTCGACCAGCAGCAGCCCGAGATAGCGCGCGAGATGCGCCTGCTCGGGATAGCTCGGGTTGAAGCGACCCGGCGTCAGCAGCGCGATCCGCGGATCGACCCGCTCGCAGGTCGCCGCAAGGCCCTGGCGGAAGCTCGCGAAGAAGGGGGCGAGGCGGCGCACGTTCATCGCGCCGAGCAGCTCGTCGGTGGCGCGCGCCATCGCCAGCCGGTTCTCCAGCGCATAGCCTGCGCCGACCGGCGCGCGGGCATGGTCGGCCAACACCCGCCACTCGCCGTCGGGGCCGCGCGCGAGATCGGCGGCGTAGAATTGCAGGCGATGCCCGCGCGGCGGCGCGACGCCGGTCATCTGCCGCCAATAGCCCGAGCTGCCGGTGACGACCGCGGCGGGGAGATGACCGTCGGCGACGAGCCGGCCGGGGCCGTGGACATCCGCCAGCACGCGTTCGAGCAGCTCGGCACGCTGGGCGAGGCCGCGCTCGATCGTCTCCCATTCGCGTGCCGGGATGAGCAGCGGCACCGGGCTCAGCGGCCAGTCGCGCTCGTCGGCCTCGCCCGCCAGCCGGAACGCCATGCCGAGATCGAGCACCTGCCGCGCGGCGCGCGCATGGACGCCGGCGAAGCCGCCGCGCTCGCTTGCCGAAAGTCCGGCGAGCATCGCCGACCAGCGCGGCGCCATCTCGGCGTCCGCCCCGAGCATCAGGTCGCCCGGTCCAGCCTCGCGCGCGTAGAGTGCGAGCGGATCGGGCGCCTCCAACGGCGCCGTCGCGGTCACAGCGGCGGCGGGCGACGCAGGTCGAGCGTCATCGGGAACTCGCTCGGCCGTTCCTCGGGCGGCATCGCCACCTGACCGGGGGTGTGACCGTGATCCTGGAACCGCGCCTTGCGCCGGGCCTCGGCCTCGTAGGCGTTGATCGGCACGTCGTCATAGTTGCGTCCGCCCGGGTGTGCGACGTGATAGACGCAGCCGCCGAGCGAGCGGCCGCTCCAGGCATCGAGCACGTCGAAGGTCAGCGGCGCATCGACCGGCAGGCGCGGATGCAGGCAGTCGGCGGGCGCCCATGCCTTGTAGCGCACCCCGCCGACGCCCTCCCCGGGCACGCCGGTTGGCGTCATCGGCACGCGGCGGCCGTTGCACGCGACGACGTGACGGCCCGCGACCAGCCCGGTCGCGCGGACCTGCAGCCGCTCGGTCGAGCTGTCGACATAGCGCACCGTGCCGCCGATCGCGCCGGTCTCGCCAAGCACGTTCCACGGTTCGAGTGCGTGCGCGATCTCGAGCGCGACGCCGCCTGCGGTCACCGCGCCATGGACCGGGAAGCGGAACTGGCGCTGCGCCTCGAACCAGGCGGGATCGAACGCATAGCCCGCGCCGCGCAGATCGCCGAGCACGTCGAGGAAATCCGCCCAGACGAACTCGGGCAGCATGAAGCGATCGTGGAGCTGGGTACCCCAGCGCACCAGCCCGCCCTGGAGCGGCGCGCGCCAGAACCAGGCGGTCAGCGCGCGGAGCAGGAGCTGCTGCGCGAGGCTCATCCGCGCGTCCGGCGGCATCTCGAAGGCGCGGAACTCGACCAGGCCGAGCCGCCCGGTCGGCCCATCGGGCGAGAACATCTTGTCGATGCAGATCTCGGTGCGGTGCGTGTTGCCGGTCACGTCGACGAGCAGGTTGCGGAACAGCCGGTCGACCAGCCAGGCCGGCGGTGTCGGCCCGCTGTCCGGCGCGGGCACCTGATCGAGCGCGATCTCGAGTTCGTACAACCCGTCGTGGCGGGCCTCGTCGATCCGCGGCGCCTGGCTGGTCGGGCCGATGAACATGCCCGAGAACAGATAGCTGAGCGCGGGATGGCGCTGCCAGTAGAGCACGAACGACTTCAACAGGTCGGGCCGGCGGATGAACGGGCTGTCGTCGAGCGACGGGCCGCCGAGCACGATATGATTGCCCCCGCCGGTGCCGACCGCACGGCCGTCGACCATGAACTTGTCCGCGGTCATGCCGTGGTGGCGCGCGATGTCGTAGAGCGTCTCGGTGAGGTGTACGGTCTCGGCCCAGGTCGACACCGGCTGGACGTTGACCTCGATCACGCCGGGATCGGGGGTGACCTTGAGCACCATCAGCCGCGGGTCGGGGGGCGGGGCATAGCCCTCGATCCGCACCTCGACACCCAGCGCCGCGGCGGCATCCTCGACGCTGGCGATCAGCTCGAGATAATCCTCCAGCGCCCGCACCGGCGGCAGGAACACCGAGAGATAATGGTCCTTGGGCTCGACCGTGATCGCGGTGCGGACCGCGCCCTCGATCAGCTCCTGCTCGACGCGCTCCTGCGTGGCGACCGGCGCCGCATCGGCACGGCTCGCGACCTGCCGCTCGCGCGGATCGGGCGGGGCGAGCTCGGGTCCGCCCTGCCGGCTGAAGTCGGGCAGCGGCCCGCGCGGCTCGCTGGTGTCGCGCGGATGGATATAGGGGAAGGCGGCCGGCGGCACATAGGGCAGCGAGCCCAGGGGCAGGCGATAGCCGAGCGCACTGTCGCCGGGCACCGCGTACAGCCTGCCGCGGCGCAGCCGCCAGCTCTCGCTCATCCACGAACCCTGCTGTGCCGCCTGCCAGCGCTGGACGGGCAGTACGTAGCCGACCGGATTGTCGAGCCCGCGCGCGAAGGCGCGGACCATCCGCGCGCGCGCCTCGGGATCCTCGATCCTCGGATCCTCGGGCGTGGCGTTGACGGGGAGATCGGCCTCCTTGGCCCTCCACGCCGCCTCGTCCTCGAACACCGGCGAGACGTTGGCCGGCGGCAAATGGAGCCCGGCGGCGATACCGTGGAGCAGCGCCTGCGCCATCTCGCGCGTGGCGGGTGGCTTGTCCTCGCCGTCTTCCCTGGCGATCAGCGATGCGTCGCGCCACACCGGCACGCCGTCGGCACGCCAGTAGATCGCATAGGCCCAGCGCGGCAGGCTCTCGCCCGGATACCATTTGCCCTGGCCGTGGTGGAACATGCCGCCGGGCGCGAAGGTCTCGCGCAGCGAGCGCACCAACCTGTCGGCATAGCCCTGCTTGGTCGGGCCGACCGCGCCGCCGTTCCACTCGTCGGCCTGGCCGCCGTCCGCCGCCACGAAGGTGGGCTCGCCGCCGGTGGTGAGACGGACATCCTGTGCGACCAGATCGGCATCCACCTGCGCGCCCAGCGCCTGCACCGCCGCCCAGCGATCGTCGGTGAACGGCTTGGTGATGCGCACCGCCTCGGCGATGCGGGTGACGGTCATCTCGAAATGGAACGAGACCTCGGCGGGCTCGGCCATCCCGCTGATCGGCGCCGCCGAGCGGTAATGCGGCGTCGCGCAGAGCGGGATATGGCCCTCGCCCGCGAACATGCCCGATGTCGCGTCGAGCGCGATCCAGCCCGCGCCCGGCACATAGGCTTCCGCCCAGGCATGGAGATCGACGATGTCCTGCGTCACGCCCTTCGGTCCCTCGACCGGCTCGACATCGGCGACGAGCTGGATCGAATAGCCCGACACGAACCGCGCGGCGAAGCCCAGCCGGCGCAGCAGCTGGACCAGCAGCCATGCTGAATCGCGGCATGAGCCGCTGCCGATCTCGAGCGTCTCCTCGGGTGTCTGCACCCCCGATTCCATGCGGATGACATAGCCGACGCGCCGCTGGATGCCCGAATTGATGTCGACCAGGAAATCGATCGTGCGTGCGCGCGTCGCCGCGTGGCTCGCGACCAGCGCCTCGAACAGCGGCCCCTGCGGCTCGGTATCCCGATAGGCGGCGAGATCGGTCGCCAGATCCTGATCGTAGGCGAAGGGATAATTCTCGGCATAGGGCTCGACGAAGAAGTCGAACGGATTGACGATATCGAGGTCGGCGAGCAGGTCGACGTCGATCGAGAAATGATCGACCGGATCGGGAAAGACGATCCGCGCCAGCCAGTTGCCGTGCGGATCCTGCTGCCAGTTGAGGAAATGATTGGCGGGCTCGATGGTCAGCGCATAGTTCGGCACCTTGGTGCGGCTGTGCGGTGCGGGTCTGAGCCGGATGACCTGCGGACCCAGCCGGATCGGCCGGTCGTAACGATATGCGGTGAGATGGTGCAGGCCGGCCTTGAGCATGGCGCGCAGTCAGACGGCAATCCG
>CAZZZX010000281.1:0-4725 GCA_964658585.1 uncultured Novosphingobium sp. | reverse complement strand
CGCGCTCCTCCTCCCGCTGGCAGGCGTCACCGCCGCGGAATCCCGATCGATCGACACGCTCCGTATCGGCTTCTGCCGCACCCCGATGTGGGCGGCGGCGGAACCGGCGACGCGCGCCATATTCGCCGAGGCCCGCTCGCGGCTCCGCCGGGGCGGCGCGACCGTCGACATGGTCACCCTCCCGCAATCCTTCGAGGCGCTCGCGGACGATCATGCGACGATCATGTTCGGCGAGGGCCGCGCCTCCTTTCGTGCGCTCTACCGTCAACATGGCGACCGGCTGGGGATGGCGTTCCGCGACATGGTCGACGGAGGTCCGTCGCTCGACGCGCTGCGTCGGGCCTATGATCGGGCGTCCGCCGCCCGCGCGGTGTTCGACGCGCTTGCCGCGGGCTGGGACGTGATCGTCGTGCCGAGCACGCCGGGCACGGCGCCCGCCGGCCTGGCGAATGGCGGCTCGTACATCTTCAACGGCGTCTGGACGATGCTCCACGTCCCCTGCGTCCATATCCCTATGGGTCGTGCAGAAGACGGGCTGCCGATCGGTCTCACCGCCGTCGGTGCGCGCTTCGCCGACGCGCGCGTACTCGCAGCGGCCGGGGCTATCGCGGCGATTCTGGCGGGCTGAACAAGCTATTCCGCCATGAACCGCAGGATCTCCTCGGCGGTGCGCTCCGGCTGCTCGATGACGAGATAGTGGCCGCTGTCCTCGATGATCACCAGCCGGGCACCGGGAATGCGATCCTTGATCTGCTCGAAGCCGCTGCCGCTGGCCGCCGGATTGAACGGCGTCATGTTGTCCTCGGCCCCGGCGACGAGCAATGTCGGCGCGCGGACGCGGTCGACGAATTCGGACAGGTCGGTCCGCTCGATCGTCTCGGTGCCCGCGATCATCGCCTCAGGCGTGTTCTTGGCGAATGCCTCCCGCATCGTCTGAAGCTGCGCCTGCGCTTCGGGCCGGTCGTAGAAACCGCGTGCGAAGCCCGCCACCGACGTGAGATCGGCGACCGCCTCCATGCCGCTGTCGAGCGCGGCGCGCTTCCACGTCTGGCGCATCATCCGCGCCGCATTGTCGTAGCGGGTGAGGAAGCAGCTCAAGACCAGCCTATCCACCAGGTCGGGACGGATCGCCGCCAGCGTCATGCCGATCATCGCACCGAAGGAGGTGCCGTGGATGTGGACGCGGCCGATCCCCGACGCATCGAGAAAGCCCGCGACCTGCCTCGCGATGCCGGCCATGCTCGCCTGCGGCAAGCCACGGCTCTCTCCATAGCCCGGCAGGTCGAAATCGATGACCTCGAAGTGCGGCGCCATCAGCGGCGTCATCTTCTCGAAGTTGCGATGCCCGAACGCGGAGCCGTGGATCTGCAGCAGCGGGGCGCCGGCGCCGGTCTTCTTGTACCAGATCACTTCGCCTGTCGGCAGGTTCACGAGCGGCATGGTTCGATCCTCAATTCAGGCGCGCGAGCGCCATCAGGGAATGGATGTCGGCCGCCCGATCGAGCTCCCAGGCGGCCGCGAGCAGGGCTTCGACCGCCGGCGGCGACATCGTCTCGGCGGCGGATAGGCGAAAGACATCGCTGAGTTCCGTGTCGCTCATCGGGTTGCCGGGCGTGCCGCGAAAGGCGGGGAGATTGTAATCCTCGGTAGAGCCGTCGGTGAAGCTGACCTGGCAGGAACAGCCTTCGAAGGTCGGATGGCGCGGGTCGTGATAGAGTTCGATGCGCGATCGCAGATCGAGAATGGCCGGGTCGCCGAACGCGTCCGACCGCATCTCGGCGAGCGTGAAACGGCCCCGAACCCATGCCGCGGCGGCGCAGTGCTTCAGATCGAAACGCGCCTCCAGCTCGTTGGTCGGGATGCCCCAGCGGCTGGCACGTTCCTCGGCGATCTTGACGACGATCGCCTCGACCCCGAAACGCATCGCCGCCACCTCACGGCCGCCCGCGCGGCGCAGCATCTCGCTCACGCATTCGATCGGGCCGTGGGTGATCGTCTCGGTGGGCACCGTCTTGTAGCTCTGGCCCATGATCCGCCAGGGATCGCCCAGAGAGCCGAACACCTCCTCGATCCGGTCCGGCGACGCGTCCGAATAGGAGGACAGCATCGCCTTGTCGCCTTCGAAGGCGAGGCGGGGCGCATCCATTCCCAGCGCGGCGAGCCGTGCGGCGGTGAGCCCGTTGCGCGCGGTCATCCCCATCACATAGGGCAGCGCCATGCTGCCGGCCGATTGATACTGGCCGATGCCGACGTTCATCGCGAGACCGATGGCGTTCACCAGCTTACCGTCGTCGAGCCCGGTCAGCAATCCGCACGCCACCGCGCCGCCGATCGCGCCGGTGATGCCGCCCGGCACGAAGCCCCGGAAATAGGCCGTCGGCATCAGGATGGCGGCGCACGCGAGTTCGGCCTCGATGCCGAGCGCGAGCGCCTCGAGAATGCGCGCGCCGGACTGACCACCGGCCTCGGCCTCGGCGAGCACCGCCGGAAGGACGCCCGACACGGCATGCTGGAAGGTCGGGATATAGGTCTCGTTGAAGTCGAGCACCTCGAACAGCGCGGCATTCACGACCGCGGCCTGTTCTGGCGCGGCCTTGTCGCCGAACCACAATATCGTCGCGTCGCCGGCCGGGCCGGAGGAGCCCAGCGCCCAGTCGCGCAGGATGCGGACCGCCGGATTGTCCGCTGCGCCGACCGACGCCTTCAGCTGGTTGATGAGCAGGCGCTTGGCCTCGTGGAGGGCATGCGCCGGCACGCCCGTCGCCTGATGGTGACGGACGAAGGCGACGATCCGCTCGGAAACGCTCGGTGCGGTCATGCCGACGGACCGCCGTGCGCCGGTGCGCCGTACATCCATTCGAGCAGCCCGACGTCGCGCTGGTGGTCGGCGCCGAGCGACTTGATCGCCTGCACCGCCATATAGCCGCGCAAGCCCGAGAGCGTCGGCCTGCCGGCAAAGTTGAACGTATAGACCGCCGGCGCGGGATAGGCGTGAACGGTGTGGACGTGTTCGGCAAGATCCGAGGTCAGCAGACCCTTGGCGACGTCCTCGTCCACGATCGTCAGGTCGATCCACGCCTGATACTGCATCTCGAACGGATGCGTCTTGACCGGATAGCCGGCCTTGCGTTCCGCCTCCATGTCGGGCGTGTCGAAGAGCGCCAGGCGGACGCGGAGCACGCCGGCGGTCGCCGCCCAGCGCGCGGCGAGCGCGGTCAGGGCTGCGCGGAAGCCGGGTTCGTCGCCGCGGCTCCGGAAGAAGACGCCGAATGTCGGCCGTTCGGCCGGCCCCTGCGGAGCCGGCCCGACCGTGTCGATGAAGGTACGGCCATTGTCGCCGATCACCTTGTAGGTGGTGCTCTTGTCGACGATCATCTCGATATCGCCCAGGATCCGGGAGATGACGTGCGGGTTCGGCGATGCACCGGATTCGATCATGGCCGCCTCGTCGGCGTAGCGCACGTCGGACAGCCACATCAGCTGCTCGCCCTCGACGCCCGCGGTCTCGATGCCCTCGACCGCGCCGAACAGGTCGGCGCGCACCGGATCGAGCGGATAGTGGCGATATTCGTAGAGCCCGGCCCTTCGCGCGATCGCCGGGCTGTGGACGTCGCGCCAATAGGGGCGGACGCGATCGAGCGAGAGTTCGGGCCGTTTCCAGCCGCATGTCACCCGCGCGATACCCGCGCGGTTTTCGATATCGATATAGTCGTTCACGCACCCCCCCTGGCTTCCCGGCAGATGGCGCAAAGCCGAGCCCGGAGCAGCGCACCGACAAACCCCGCGACCTTGCGTGGAGGGCATAATGTCAGTGCATCTTGGCGACGGTCCCGCCCTTCGGACGGGATAACCGCTTGACGGTGGCGTCGCGCTCAGCAGGTCTGCAGCCTGCATTCCGGTGGCTAGATGTCCTGATGACAGACCTCGTCGCTCGTACCGAAATCGCCGATCTGGTGTCGCGCTACGCGCTCGCGGCCGACCGCCGCGACCATGACGCCTTGCTCTCCTGCTTCGCCGAGAATGGCGTTCTCGAGACTGCTGACGCGCGCTTCGATGGCATTGCGGCGATCCGCGCGATGCTGGCGGGGATGCCGCCGAACGGCGGCACCACGCATCTGAGCGGCAATGTGCTCGTCACCTTCGCGAACGAGGATGAGGCATCCATCGACAGCGCGACGGTCGTCTTCGTGATGTCGGCGGATCGCGCGACGATGACGATCCGCGGCGTGAACTATCGCGATCTCGTCCGCCGCACCGACGCCGGATGGCGCATCGTCCACCGCGTCCATAGCCTAGCCTGGCAGCGCGGGCCGGAGGCGATCTAGTCCGCGCGAGCGATCGCGGTCGCGTTTTCGACGAAGGGCCGCCGCGCCGTCACGAGCAGCGCAAGCCCCGGAACAAGCGTCGCGAGCGCGACGACGCCGAGCCCGATCGCGACCGCGGCCGGATCGTGCAGGACATGATCGGTCAGCCATCCGACGCTCGGCGGACCGAGACCGAGACCGACGAGATTGCCGGCGAGCAGATAGATCGCCACCATGCGCCCCCGCAGCGATTCCGGAGTCGTCGCCACCAGCGCCGTCGTCGCCACCCCGAAGCAGAGCGCGACGCCGAGATAGAGCAGCGCGAAGCCCGCCATAGCGGTCGCCGGGGTGCTGGCGAGGCAGGCGATCGCCGCCGCCGGGATGATGGCAACCGTGCCCAGCGGGGGACGGATCGATTTCC
>CAZZZX010000280.1:0-4730 GCA_964658585.1 uncultured Novosphingobium sp. | reverse complement strand
CGGACCGAAGCCGATCTCACCGCTTGGCGCACCGCGCGCGGCGCCGGGGGACGCATCGCGCCCAACGGTTTCCCGCGCGACAATCGCTTTGGCGCCAACGTGATGACGGGCGAGGCAAGCAAGAATTAACGCCCCGGCCCTAGTTCTCGAACCATGAGTCCGGTCGGCATCGTCACAACCAGCGAGAAGAGCGGCGCCGCGGAAGGTGCCGCGGCGCCCGATGTCTCCGGCTCCATCGCCACGATCGGCACGGTCCTGTTGCGGTCGCTGCCCGTGCCCGGCGCCATCCTCGTCGAGCGCGACGGCGCGCTGATGCTGGCCGCACGCAATTCGGCCTTCGCCCGGATGCGTGACGCCCCGTCCGCGGTCGTGCCTTTCCTCGATGCCAGCCAGCCGATCGGCCGGGCGGTGCTGGCGCTGCTCGTCGGCGACGAGACCGAGGATCAGCGCAGCTTTCATTGGCAGGACGGCGATGCCGCCGCCGGCCGCCATTTCCAGGTCACGCTCTCGCGCATCGACGTCGCGCTCGGCGAGCGTGCCTGTCTCGTCTCGCTGATCGATCGCACCAACGAGTTCGAGAGCGCACGCTCGCTGCGCGCCGAGCTCGCCAACGACAGCCTGACCGGGCTGCCCAATCGCACCGCCTTCGCCGAGGCGGTCGAAACCGTCACCGCCGCCGGCGGTCGCCATGCCGTGCTGCTCGTCGATCTGGCGCGGTTCAGTCGGGTCAACGACAGTCTGGGCGTGATGGCGGGCGACGAGGTCATCATCACCGTCGCGCGCCGTCTGTTGTCGACGGTGCGCGCCGGCGATCTGATCGCGCGGGTCGGCGGCAACGAGTTCGGCCTGCTGATCCGCATCGGCGAGGATGCCGGCGACGCGCTAACCGCCGCCCGGCGCGTGCGCAGCGTGCTCGCCACGACGTTCCGCCTGTCGCGTTTCGAGATCGGACTGGAATGCGCGATCGGCTGCGCGCTGACCGGCCCGGCGATCGAGGGGGGCGAGGAGCTGGTGCGTCACGCCCAGCTCGCGCTCAAGCGCGCCAAGGGCACCGGCCGCATCGAGATTCACGCGCCCGGCGAAAGTGCGGACGCGCTCTACAGGCTCGATCTCGAGACCGAGCTCAGGCGGGCGATCGAGACCGGCGCGCTGACGCTTGCCTATCAGCCGATCGTCGATCTCGGGACCGACCGGCCGGTCGGCTTCGAGGCGCTGGCGCGCTGGATCCATCCGGTGCGCGGGACGGTCGATCCGTCCGAATTCATCGCGATCGCCGAGGAGACCGGGCTGATCGTCCCGCTCGGCCGCTGGGCGCTCGACAGCGCGCTGCGCACGCTGGCGGGGTGGGACGCGGCGGCGGGGCGGGCGTTGCCGGTCTCGGTGTCGGTCAACGTCTCCGCGATCCAGCTCGGCCGCGACGACGTGCCCGCGGTGATCGCGGGCCTGCTCGCCAGCCACGGTCTTCACGGCAGCCGGCTGACGGTCGAGCTGACCGAAAGCGCGCTGGTCCATGATCCGGAGCGGACCAGCCGTGCACTGGAGGCGCTCAAGGCGCTCGACGTGCGGGTCGCGATGGACGATTTCGGCACCGGCTATTCGAGCCTCACCTATCTGCGTCGCCTGCCGATCGACATCCTCAAGATCGATCGCAGTTTCGTCACCGGGATGCTCGCCGATCGCGACAAGGTGGCGATCGTGCGCGCCGTGCTCAGCCTCGCGGACGCGCTCGGCAAGCTCACGACCGCGGAGGGCGTCGAGACGATCGAGCTCGGCAACACGCTGTCGGCGCTTGGCTGCACGCATGGCCAGGGCTATGTCTTCGCCGCGCCGCTCGCCGCCGAGCAGGCATTCGACTATCTGATCGCGCAGGGCGTCTAGGATTCTCCGGCGTCGCCGGGCGGAAAGCCCAGTTCGACGGATGGCTTCGTGCCTCCGGTCGCGAGACAAGGGCGCTCGGACATGTGGAGGACGACGAAGCCCAGTTTCTCGAGCACGCGGCCCGAGGCCGGATTATCGGCGAAATAGCCCGACCGCAGCCGCGTCTGCCCGACGAGCCCGGCGCCATAGGCCGCGACCACCGCCCCCGCCTCGGTCGCGATGCCGCGTCGCCAATGCGCCTGCGCGACATAGTAACCGAGCTCGATCGACCCGGGAATCTTGTCGGCCGACAGGCCGATCATTCCGACCAGCTCGCCGGACGTCCGTTCGATGATCCCCCATACCAGCTCTACCGGCACGATCTCGTCCAGGAAGACGCGCGCGTTCTCGGGACCATAGGGATGCGGCATCCGCGAGAGCCGGCTTGCGACCTCCCAATCGCCCGCAATCGCCACGATCGCGGGAGTATCCTCTTCCACGGGCCGGCGCAGCTCGAGACGGGCGGTGCGCAACACCGGGCGAGCGGCCAGCGCGTCCTGATAGGACGTCAAGCGTCTACCCTCGCCTGTACGTTCAGGGCGTTGATCGCCTCGTGGACGCGCGCCTCGATCTCCTTGCGCGGCAGGCCGGGCGGCAACGGATCTGCGAAGCGCAGGCGGATGGTGCCGGGGCGCTTGGCGAAGGCGCGGGTCCACACCCGGCCGGCATCGGTCGCGACCGGTACGACGGGGAGCGCGAGCCGCGCATAGAGCCCGGCGAAGCCCGCCTGGAGGCGCGGCGCGTCGCCATGCGGCACGCGCGTGCCCTCGGGAAAGATCAGGACCGCACGATCCTGGACCCGCGCCGCGTCCGCCGCGAGCAGCATCGCGCGCAGCGCCGCCGCATTGGCGGTGCGATCGACCGGAATCACGCCGTGACGCCGCGTCAGCCAGCCGAACAGCGGCACATCGGCGAGCTGGCGCTTGAGTACCACGACGGGATCGTCGATCAGCGCGAGCAGCGCCAGCGTCTCCCACGCGCTCTCGTGCTTGGCGGCGATCAGCGTCGGACCGCGGGGCACGACCCCTTCGATGATCCAGCGCACGCCGAGCAGCGCGCGCGCCAGCCCCATCAGCGTCCACGCCCAGAACCAGGCGAGCCCGGCGAGCGCGCGCCGACTGAACAGCGCGAGCGGCAGGCCGATCAGGATCATCACCCCGGTGAGCAGATTGGCGACGAGCAGGAAGCAGGCGGTACGCAATGCGGCCATCGACGGTAGGCGCTCCTAGAAGCCGAAGGGTGCGGCGATCCGCCGCAGCAGATATTTCTGATATTCGGTGAACAACGTCATGAAGCGCGGCTGGCTCGGCACCGCATCGACCAGCACCGCGACCCCGCTGCCCTTGAGCTCGACGTCGAGATCGTGGTGCGCGCGGGGCATGTGCCAGTCCGTGGTGATGAGCCGGACGCTGGCATAGCGATGCGCCTTGAGCCAGGTCGCGGTCTCGAGCGCGTTGGAGCGCGTATCGACCGAATCCTGACCGAGATCGACGCAGCAGGCAAACAGCCGAGCGGAGGCGCCGGTGCTCTTCGCGAGCTCGATCTTGCGCACGCTGCGGTCCGCGCCCGAGACGAACAGGCGCTTCGCACGATGCGCCGCGAGCAGGTCGAGCCCGCGCTGGAGCCGTCCCGCGCCGCCGGTCAGCACCACGATCGCGTCGGTCGTCTGGTCGCCGGCCGGGCGCGGCAGCGTCGTCGAGAACAGCACGAAGCCGAGCGCCCACAGGATGACGAGAAGCGACAGCAGGCGGGTAATCACAGCGTCCGCCGCAGCGCGTTCAGCACCGTCACCCGGGCCACTCCGATCGCGACCGCGCCCGCCGCGACGGGCAGCAGCAGCAGCAGCAGCCAGGCGCCCAGCGACAATCCGATCGATCCGATCACGCCCGATCCGATCTCGTCGATCCGGCGGCCGAGCAGCAGGATGATGGCGATCGCCCCGACCAGCCCGACCACCGCGCCGAACAGCGCGTCGAGCGCGAGGCGGCGCTGGAACAGCCGCGCGACCTGGACATCGGTGGCACCGAGCATGTGCATGACGTCGATCGTCGGGCGATGCGTGTCGAGCGCGGCGCGCGCCGCCAGCACCACCGCCGCCGCGGTCGCCCCACCCATCAGCGCGACGATGCCCGCGGCGAGCAGGCCGAGCGAGCGGACCAGCGCGACCAGCGGGCCGATCCACCGGGCATGATCGTCGAGCCGTGCGGCGGGGGCAGCGGCGCGGACCGCATCGCCGATCTGCGCGATCCGCGCGCGTCCGCTGGCGTCCAGCTCGGCATCGATCATCACCGGCAGCGGCAGGTCCGCGCCGAGCCCGCTGTCGCCGAGCCAGGGTTTCAGCAGTGCCTGCATCTGGTCGTCGCCGACGCGGTTGACGGTGGTCACGCCCTCCTGCGCGCGCAGCGCCGCCTCGGCCGCCCGCGCCTGCACGTCGCGTACCGCCGGATCGGCGGCGATCACCTGCACCGTCACCTGCCGGTCGAGCCCGTCGCCGAGCCGATCGGCCGCCGCACCCATTGCGAGCCCGGCGGCGGCGGCGAGTGCGGTCAGGAACATCATGATCGCGATCACCCACGGCATCGGCCCGGCGAGCCGGCCTTCGGGGAGCAGGCGGCGATCCGCGGCGAGCGCGGTGGTGCGCGCGGCGTGTGCGGTGGTGCCGGGGTCGCCGGGGGCGGGCTGGGTGCTCATCGGGTCGCCCCGAACGGCGTGTCGAGCGTGAAATCGGGCTTGGGCGGATAGCGTAGCGCGCCGGTCGGATCGACCAGCCGGCCGCGCTCGATCCGCATGATCTCGGCCTTGGCGACGCGGCT
>CAZZZX010000279.1:0-4734 GCA_964658585.1 uncultured Novosphingobium sp. | reverse complement strand
CGCCTCGCCGCCGTGCAGGCGCTCTACCAGCAGGAGATGGAGGGCTTGCCCGTCGCCAGGCTGCTCGCCGAGTTCCACCAGCACCGGCTCGGCGCGACGATCGACGATGTCGAATATGCCGACGCCGAGGTGAGCTTCTTCGACGATGTCGTGAAGGGGGTCGACGCGCGCCGTGCCGAGCTCGATGCGCTGATCGCGGCGCGGCTGGCGACGGGCTGGTCGCTCGACCGGCTCGACAAGCCGATGCGCCAGATCCTGCGTGCCGGCGCCTACGAACTGGTCGCGCGCCCCGACGTGCCGGTGGCGAGCGTGATCTCCGAATATGTCGACGTCGCGGATGCCTTCTACGACAAGCGCGAGAAGGGTTTCGTCAACGGGCTGCTCGATGCGGTGGCGAAGGACGTGCGCGGCTGACGGAACCCGTGCGCTCGCCCGATCGTAGCGCAGGCACGATTTCGGGAGCCTGATCCATGACATTGAAGAGTCTGATTGCGACCGCCGGGCTGGTGGCCGCCATGGTGGCCATGCCCGCGGCGGCGGACGCCCAGCACCATGGTGGCGGCGGCCATGGCGGCGGCGGTTTCCATGGCGGGGGCGGCGGTTTCCATGGTGCCGGGAGTCATGGCGGCGGCTTCCACGGCGGCGGCTATCGGACTGGCGGCTATCGCGGGGGTGGCTGGCATCACGGCTTCCGCCATGGCGGCTATGGCTACGGGCACGGTTATGGCTATGGCGGCTATCGTCACTGCGGATGGCGCTGGCACCATCATCGCCGCTGGCGGCGCTGCTGGTAGGCCCGCTTGCCGCCGCGCGGATCAGCGATAGTTGAAGCTGATGCTGATCCGCTCCGCCGTCGCCCGGCCCGCGGGAACTTCGTGGCGCAGCCAGCTTTCCCACAGGAAGACGCTGCCCGGCCGCGGCGCCGCATGGACGAAGCTGCGCGCATCCTCGGGTGCGTCGGCGCGGCGCAGCGGAGCGGCCATCATCAGCCCGAGCCGCGGATCCTCGAGCCGCAAGCCGGCGGCGCCGGCGGGGACGCGGACATAGACGGTTCCCGAGACGACGCTGTGCGGGTGGATATGCCCGCTATGGCCACCGCCGCGCTTGAGCAGATTGACCCACAGGCTGTCGAGCCGCGGCCGCCGGCCGCCGAGATCGAGATACGCATCGTCCACGAAGCGGCGGACATGGCGGTCGAGGAGGCGCTTCAGGTCCGCGAACGCCGGATCGCGCACCGGCAGATCGTTCAGCGACGCGTACGACGTGTAGCCCGGATAGCCGTGTTCGCGGCTCCACGCGCGCCCGGCGCGATCGTCGCGCGCGAGCCGGCGCACGCTCGCCTCGAGTTCGGCGAGCAGCGCGTCGTCGTCGAGCGCGCCTTCGTAGAAGCGCGTGGCGAAGAGGGTGCGGGTCGTCATGCGGCCGGCGAAGCATGGCGGGCGTCGCGGTTCAAGTCGGCGATGCGTTGCCAGGTTCGCAGAGACGTTGCCGCGGCCCAAGCGATGCCCGGGACCATCTCCCTCCAGCGCGCGTTCGTCGCCGCGGCGTCTACCCCAGCCCCTCCGCCATTTCCGCCAGCTCCAGCCAGCGCAGCTCGGCGGCATCCTTCCGGTCGCGCGCCGCCGCGATCGCCTGCATCAGCACGTCGAAGCGCTTCGGATCGCGCACGAACAGGTCGGGATCCGCGAGCGTCGCCTCGTCTCGCGCGATCTGCGCCTCGAGCCGCTCGATCTCCTTGGGCAGCAGATCGAGATCGCGCTGATCCTTGTAGGTCAGCTTGACGCGCGCCCTGGCGGGCGCCGCATCGACCTTGGCAGCGGCCTTTTTCGGCGCCGCCCGCGCGCGCCGGCGCTTCGCCCAGTCGTCGTAACCGCCCGCGACGATGTCGACCGCACCCGAACCGTCGAGCCCGAGCGTGATCGTCACCGTGCGGTCGAGGAAGTCGCGATCGTGGCTGACCAGCAGCACGGTGCCGTCATAGTCCGCGATCACCTCCTGCAGCAGGTCGAGCGTTTCCATGTCGAGATCGTTGGTCGGCTCGTCGAGCACAAGCAGGTTGGAGGCACGCGCGAACTCGCGCGCGAGCAGCAGCCGCGAGCGCTCGCCGCCCGACAGCGCATCGACCCTGGCGTCGGCGACGCCCGGATCGAACAGGAATTCCTTGAGATAGCCGATCAGGTGCTTCTTGACGCCGAGCACGTCGATCCAGTCGCCGCCCTGGGTCAGGATATCGCGCACGGTCTTGCCGGGCTCGAGCAGCCTGCGCTGCTGGTCGATGACGATGCCGTTCAGGGTCTGCGCGCGTTTGACCGTGCCCGCGTCGGGGGGGATCTCGCCGGTCAGCAGCTTGAGCAGCGTCGTCTTGCCCGCGCCGTTGGCGCCGACGATACCGATCCGGTCGCCGCGCTGGATGCGCAGCGTGAAGTCGCGGATCACCTGGCGCTCGCCATAACGCTTGGCGACCTCGTTCGCCTCGATCACGGTCTTGGAGCGAACCTCGTCGGTGCCGATGCCAAGCCGGGCGACGCCCTCGGGTCCGATCATCGCGGCGCGGGTCGCGCGCATTTCGACGAGCTTGGCGAGCCGGCCCTGGTTGCGCCGCCGCCGGGCGGTGACGCCGCGCTGGAGCCAGTGTTCCTCCAGCTTGAGCTTGGCGTCCAATCGCTCGGCGTTGCGCGCCTCCTCGGCATGGACCTGCTCGGTCCATGCCTCGAACCCGCCATAGCCGATCTCGGCGCGGCGGACGCCGCCCCTGTCCAGCCACAGCGTCTGGCGCGTCAGCCGGGTGAGGAAGGTGCGGTCATGGCTGATGACCACGAACGCACCGGTATAGGAGCCGAGCCAGCCCTCCAGCCAGTCGATCGCGGCGAGATCGAGATGGTTGGTCGGCTCGTCGAGCAGCAGGATGTCGGGCCGCTGCGCCAGCGCGCGCGCGATCCCCGCGCGCCGCCGCTCGCCGCCGCTGGCGGTTGCCGCATCGCGTGCGAGATCGAGCCCGATCTGGTCGGCGATCGCCTCGACCTCGTGGCGCGGCGGCGCGTCCGCCCCCGCCAGCGCATAGTCGGCGAGCGTGGCGAAGCCGGTCAGCACCGGCTCCTGCTCGAGCAGCACGACGCGGGTTCCCGGTACGACGATGCGCCGCCCCTCGTCGACATCGACCAGCCCGGCGAGCGTCTTGAGCAGCGTCGTCTTGCCCGCACCGTTGCGGCCGATCAGCGCGAGCCGGTCGCGCTCGCCGATGCGGACGTGGAGATGACGGAACAGCCAGCCCGATCCCTGGATCAGGCCGAGATTCTTATAGGCGAGGATGGGTGCGGCCATGGCGCCGTGCGCGCTAGTCGATCGGTTCGCGGAATGTAAGGGTGGGCGTTGATGCCGCGCCGCAACACGGGGCGCGAAAGCGGTGGCGCGACACCATTCACGGCTTGTTCAATGCGTCGCCGCTATGTCAGCGATCGATCCGATGACCCGTATCGCCGCCCTTCTCCCGCTGATCTGCTGGCTGTGCGTGCCGTTCACCGCGGCCGATGCGCAGCGCCGTCCGCCCGATCAGGATCGCGCGCGTGCCGCCTATCAGACGGGCGCGCGGCCCCTGCGCGACATCCAGGCGCAGTGGCGGCAGAACATGCCGGGCTACGACTATCTCGGGTCGGACTATGATCCTGATTCGGGCAGCTACCGCCTCAAGTTCATGCGCAGCGGCACGGTCAACTGGGTCGATGTCGATGGCCGTACTGGGCGCGAGATCGGCCGGTCGGGGCGGTGATCCGAAATCCTCCCCGGCATCGGCCGGGGTGGGGACCGCTCGCGCAGAAAGGGGTTGAGCGGCCGTTTGGCGGGTGTCGGGCGTCTGTACCGCCTGGTCCCGTCCCGGGAGGATTTCAGTCCTTTCCCGGAAAATCCGTCGCGATCGCGGCGGTTCTCGATCTCGTCGAGGCGTTCGCGCATCCTCCTGGTCCCAGTGCCTACCGAAAACCGTCGGGTAGCCGGTGATGAACCGGACGCGCGCGCGCGGCATTACGAAGCCTCCTGTCGCCTACCTGCGATCCGGGCGTGAGACACGCGAGCAACCGGATCGTTGCTTGCCCGTTCATGTTCGCGGCGCCACAGGGGAGTGGACCAGATCGAAGGGGCATCTCATGCGCATTCTCGTCGTCGAGGACGAACCCACGCTCGGCCGCCAGCTGCGCGCCACGCTCGAGGGCGCGGGTTATGCTGTCGATCTCGCCACCGATGGCGAGGACGGCCATTATCTCGGCCTCACCGAGACTTACGACGCGATCATCCTCGATCTCGGGCTGCCCGAGGTCGACGGGCTGACCGTGCTCGACCGCTGGCGCAAGGACGGCCGCGACATGCCGGTGCTGGTGCTGACCGCGCGCGACTCATGGTCGGACAAGGTCGCCGGGCTCGATGCCGGCGCCGACGACTATCTCGCCAAGCCGTTCCAGACCGAGGAGCTGATCGCGCGGCTGCGCGCGCTGATCCGCCGCGCCTCGGGCAATGCCTCGTCCGAGCTGATCGCGGGCGAAGTGCGGCTCGACACGCGCTCGGGCAAGGTCACGCGCGCCGGCGAGCCGGTGAAGCTCACCGCGCAGGAATACAAGCTGCTCAGCTATCTGATGCACCACAAGGGCAAGGTGGTCAGCCGCACCGAACTGATCGAGCATATCTACGACCAGGATTTCGATCGCGATTCGAACACGATCGAGGTGTTCGTCACCCGCATCCGCA
>CAZZZX010000278.1:4049-4746 GCA_964658585.1 uncultured Novosphingobium sp. | reverse complement strand
CCACCATCCTGGAGGTTGCGAAGAACGAAACTTTCGTGCGCGCGCACGTGCCGCTCGCCAATAGCAACATATTGCTCGAGGGTCTCGTGTGCCGATATCGCGCCATGGCAAACGGCCAGCGACAGGTCACGGAAGTGCATGTCCCAGGTGATTTTGTCGACCTACACAGCTTCCCGCTGCAGCGGCTCGATCACGGCATCATGGCGCTCGCACCCAGCCGTGTCGCCGTTGTCCCGCATGAACGATTGCGCATCATAACTGAAACCGAACCCCACCTTACCCGTTTGCTGTGGCTAACGACCGCGATGGACGCAGCCATTCACCGCGAATGGATGGTCTCGATCGGACGCCGGTCGGCCCTCGGCCGCCTTGCTCATGTGTTCTGCGAATTCTACGAGCGGTTCGACATCGTTGGGATGACCGACGGCACGAGCTACCCGCTTCGACTTACCCAGATCGATCTTGCGGAGTGTCTTGGGCTCACGCCAATTCACATCAACCGCACGCTGAGGGCGCTACGGCTGCAAAAGCTTGTGACCTTCCGCAGCAAGCGTGTGGTGATCAATAATCTCCAAGCGCTGCAGGACGTGGCAGAATATGATCCGAACTATCTGTTTTTGGAGAAACGCCCACGCTAGTGGCCACGCTAACGTCTTTAGTCATATATCTTTCAAATCGGCGGAGCCCGGCCGCTGCC
>CAZZZX010000278.1:0-4039 GCA_964658585.1 uncultured Novosphingobium sp. | reverse complement strand
CCCCGCGTCCTCACATCGCCTTCGCCATTGCGACCGCATCCTTGATATCGGTTGCGGCTCCGTTGTCGGTATTGCTGGTACGGCCGGCGCCAGGACCAGCGCCCAGATCGACCCCTGTTTCCGGATCCGTGCCCGGATCGGACTGCGTGCGCGTCGCGAGCTTGGTGGCGACCGCCAGCTCCGCCTTGCTGAGCTTGACCGTGGCGAGACCGTCGCCGCCATCGATCGGCATCGTCTCGCTAAGATCGTCGATACGCTCCCACTGCGGGCCCGAATTCCACGGACCCTTCATATCGCCATCACCCTGGGAGGTGTTGACGTAGAGGTTGGCGTATTTTTCGATACCCGGCAGCTTGCCGGTCGGGAAATTGTCCTCGATGGCATAGAGCGCCTTTTCGAACGACTTCTGGTGCGCGATTTCGCGTGTCATCAAAAAGCCGAGCGCGTCCTTGATGCCGGGATCGTCGGTGATGTTGATCAGCCGCTCGTAGACGATCTTGGCCCGGCTCTCGGCCGCGATGTTGGACCGGAGATCAGCGGTAGGTTCACCGCGGCTGTCGACATAGGCAGCCGTCCAGGGGACGCCGGCGGAATCGATCAGGGCCGGGCCGCCCCCGAACAGGAGAGCTTCCTTAGCACTAGCGCCACCGGACCCGATCGCCCGATACAGCTCAGCCTCTTCCATCGCACCCTCGGCAAGCTGAGCCTTCACGCCCTTGTTGAGCATCGCGACGATCGACCCGATCACCTCGAGATGGCTTAGCTCCTCGGTGGCGATGTCGAGCAGCATATCTTTGCGACCGGCATCGTCTTCGCCAATCCCCTGCGTGAAATACCGCATGGCTGCCGCAAGCTCGCCGTCAGCGCCACCGAACTGCTCCAGCATCATCGTCGCAAGGAGCGGATTGGGCTCTGCTACGCGTACCGTATATTGCAGCCGCTTGTTGTGCATGAACATGGTCAGGTCTCCGATGACGGTGAATGACCTGAACAGAAACCGACGCCCTCTGTTCCACCTCCCATCAAAAACTAACCCACATTATCGCGATTGTTATCGGATAAAAGCACATGTCTATGACATTATCTGCGGTCTTTAGTTATTTCAGGGAAAATATGACATCTATAGACACGGCAGATAATATAGATCATGCTTCACTAGATAAAATTGCCGTCCCGCTCTTTGCGAGCTGTCACAGGCGATTGACAACGGAGGCCTGAAGACGCAACACGATTAGTCGCTAACATCGGAACCGGGCGCGGTTGACGCTACCACGGTTCGCGTCTGTCGAACGGGGGGCAGCTGGCTCAGGGTCGATAATAAGGCGGGCGCCGCGCTGATTGCGCAGGTATATCCACAACCAGCTCAAAGCGACGCTCAGCCGGGATCTGGTGCCGATCAGGAAAAAGATGTGAGCGATGCCCCACAGCCACCACGCGATGGCACCGCGCAGCTTGATGCGCCCGAAGTCGATGACTGCCTTGCCCTTGCCGATCTGCGCGAGACTGCCATCATGACGATAGGCGAACGGCGGCGGCGCTGATCGTCCCGCAAGGCGCGCGCGGATGACGTCGGCGACATACCGACCGCCTTGCTTGGCCGCCGGTGCAATCCCAGGCACCGACTTGCCGCCGGAACCCTTGATCGTGATGGTATCGCCAATCGCGAATATGTTGGGGTGACCCGGTACGCTTAGATCCGGCTCGACGAACATGCGGCCCGACCGGTCTGCGCCGACGCCGAGCCATTCGGCGGCGGGTGAGGCCTGTACGCCCGCCGCCCAAACGATCGTGTGCGCTGCGATCCGACGGCTGCCCACAACGACTTCACCCTTCTTGATCTCCGTCACGGCTTGACCGAGCAAAACCTCCACACCGAGCTTTTCGAGCGCCGACTTGGTGTAGCGCGAAAGCGTCTCCGGGAATCCGGCGAGAACGCGGTCGCCGGCTTCGATCAATAGCACCCGCGCCATATGCGGATCGATCGATCGGTATTCGCCCTTGAGCGTGTCGTGAGCGAGATCGGCGATCGTGCCCGCCAGCTCCACGCCGGTCGGACCGCCGCCGATGATGACGAAGGTCAGGAGCGCGTCACGGGCCTCGGCGGATTGCTTGATCTCCGCGTCCTCGAACGCTCTCAATATTCGGCGTCTGATAAGGATTGCGTCCTCGACCGTCTTCAATCCGGGCGCGAAAGCCTCCCACTCGTCATGACCGAAATAGCTGTGACGGGCGCCGGTCGCGAGAATGAGCGTGTCGAACGGGATTGCGCTCTCGCCGCGAAGTATCACCAGTCGCCGCTCGGTATCGATCCCGTCGATCTTCGCGAGGATGGTCGAGATATCCGGCCGGTCCTTGACGATCGACCGGATGGGCCAGGCAATCTCCGAAGTCGGTAGTGACGCCGTCGCAGCCTGATAAAGCAGTGGTTGGAACAGGTGGTGGTTACGCTGGTCGATGAGGACGATGTCGACCGGCGCGCCCTTCAAGCGGCTGACGGCAGACAGACCACCGAAACCCCCGCCCGCTACGACGATACGGTGGGCATGCTTCCCGGCGTTACTGGACCCTGATGCTTCGCCCATTTCGAACCCGCTTTCGCCTGCCGCTTCGTGGCCGAGCGACCGGCCCAACAACCCGGAGGATGCAACGCGCGACCTGTTCGTTCGCCGCTCGATCGCTTCGATTGGCAGAAACTGCCACTCTTTCGTAGATCTTCGTCAGCGCACCAACAGCCTTTGCCTGGCAAGGTCGTTCCTGATCGTTGTCGCGGCAACACCCGCCTCGCCCATGGCATGGCTGATCTGATCAAGACCCTTGGCGACGTCGCCCGCGGCGTACAGGCCCGCCATGCTGGTCCGCTGGTGATCGTCGACGACGAGACAGCCATCCGCGCTTGCATCTGCGCCGAGCGATACAGCAAGCTCGGATCGGATGACCGATCCAAGCGCCGGATAGATGCTATCGAACGGCAGTGCGCCCTGTGCGGTCGGCGCGACGATCTCGGAGCCCTCGATCCGGAGCTCGCCGCATGGACCTTCGACGATTTCAATCGCGAGCTCAGATAGCGACGCACGCTGCTCCTCGCTCAGCCTGTGCTCGCCATGCGGCGCGATCAACGTCACGTCCTTTGAGTACATGCGGATGAAGACAGCTTCGTTGAAACCGTGCGTATCGGTTCCGATGACGCCGACGCGTTTGTCGGTCACTTCATACCCGTCACAGATGGGGCAATAGCGGAGCAAACCGCTCTCGAGCGCGGCGGCGTGATCGGCATCCGCGATCGGCGGCCGATTATTGACCACCCCGGTTGCAAGCAGGATGCTGCGGGCGACCACTACATCACGCCCGGCAGACACCTCGAAGTGGGCACCGCGACGATCGATACGCGTCACGCGCGCGTAAGTGACCGAGACGCCGAACTCATTCGCCTGTGCCCGCATGCGAGCCAGCAGCTCCGCGCCGGCGATGCCACCAGGATAACCGGCGTGATTGCGCGTGCGCGGAATAGTAGAACATCGGCTCTCCCCGGTGTCGAATACCAGCGTTGCCAGATTGAACCTCGCGAGATAGATCGCGGCGGTAAGCCCCGCCGGTCCCGCTCCAATGATCACACAATCGCTTAGCTCGGCCATATCTCACCAGGTTGGAAGCCGTCGCAGCGCGGAACGCCGAGACCGATTCCGGGAGAAATGACGACGGACTGAGAGGTTGCGCGACTGACGCCCCCAGAAATCGTCTTTCCGCGGGATGACGGTGCTCCGCGCCACGGCTTAGCGGCAGCCAACGCCGGTACCGCCCGACCGGCGGGTGATAGATGCGTGCCGAAGGCACGCCCGACGGGAGCGACTTCGTCCCCTCCGACAGGCTGAACCGACGATCGTACGGCGCGTTCACTAGGCATGAAGGCATTTACGATCCTCGTCGCGTTCGTCGCGGGAACCTTTAACGCCGTCGAGGCAGGCACCAACACCGCGTTGCGAAAAAACATTGGCGCGCCATTCCTGACCCTCGCGATAATCTCCGCGACAACGCTGATCCT
>CAZZZX010000277.1:0-4747 GCA_964658585.1 uncultured Novosphingobium sp. | reverse complement strand
GTCCTCGACGCGATCCGGGAGACCGACGGGTGCGCGGTCGAGGTCACCGACGAGCAGGGCGTGCTGTTGTTCGTGGTGAACGCGATCGCCGACATGAAGAACGCGCCGCTCTGACTCGATCCCTTCCGGTGCGGGCCGGCGCGGCTGCCCTCGAACCCACGCTCAGAACGGCTTGCCCGCGACCAGCACGACGATCGCGGCGACCGCCGCAGCGGGGAGCAGGATCGACCGGACGCGGGCACGGCCCGGATCGCGCCCCGCCGCCGCCCGCCGGAGCGCGCGCATCTGCCGGCCGTGCCATGCCGACAGCAGCACGACCAACGCCAGTTTGACCTTGAGCCAGCCCGAAGCGAACCAGCCCGCCTCGACCGCCATCGCGATGCCGAACAGCCAGACCAGCACGAGCGCGGGTGTCGTCGCGAACCGGCTCATCGCGTACAGCCGGCGCAGTTCCTGCGCCTGCGCCGCGGTCCGTGCGTGCGGCGCGGTCAGTCCCGGCAGCAGCGCGCCTGCCAGGAACAGCCCGGCGAGGAACACCGCGACCGCGACGAGATGCGCGGCGAGCAGGCTCTGGTAGGCGACGGCGGTCATCCCCGTCCGGCATCGACATGGGGATGCTCGCCGCGCACGACATCCAGCAGGCGTTCGATCGCGTCGACCTCATGCGGCGATCCGCTCGGCGCCACCGACCAGTTGCAATGCGGGTGGGTCGCCAGCGGATAGACCCGGACCGCGCCGATCGCCTTGCGCCAGCGCTGCGCCGGGCCGCCGGTCGCAGCGGTGAGGCGCCTGACCAGCAGGTCGCGCAGATCGAGAGGTGTCACGATGCCGCTCGCCATCGGCGCTCCGGCGGGTGGTCGGGACAATTCGTCATAATCCGCTCTCGTCTGCCGGGCCGCCAGGCGCCTGTCACTTGGATTTCGAGCGATTTCAGTCTCCATTTCCGCCATCGCCTCTGGATGAGGTCTGGGCCGGCATTATCGGCGACGGGCGCAGCGCGTGGGTGGCGACGGGGGCTCCACCATGGTCTTGGCACGGCAGCTCTCGCTCGACGGCAGAACCGGCGGGCCGAAAGCACTTGCGTCTGAATATTACAGTCCCGCCACATCGCTGCAAATATACCATTCAAGCTTGCCGCCATGGATTGAGGCGCATCTACCCGACGGCGGGGTACAGGGTCTTCGATCCAGGCAAGAGCAAGAGCTCGAGCGTTACTCCCATCGCGTTCATGCACTTTGAAAAAGCGGCAGGAACGACCATTCATGGTCTTCTCGGCCGAACCTTCACGGACAGCGAGATATTTCCGGAAAAGTCCGAAGCGATCCGCTATTGGCCGAAACCGCTTCTCGGCACCTACAAATTCTTCTCGGTTCATGCGTCCGTCCGGGACATCGCACACATACCGCCTCCGTTCAGAGCGATTACCTTTCTGAGAGATCCCATCGATCGGGTCATTTCCCTCTATCGCTATTGGTGCTCGTTCAGGGATGAGATCATCACGCCAACGAATCTTATCCTGCCGCGTTACGCCAAGAGCCTGTCGTTCGAGGGATTCATATCCGAACAATCGGTCCGTGAACTGCCGTCCCTCTGGAATAGCTATACGCAGAGACTTGCAGGCGACCAGTTCTTCGCTCCCAACGGCCGGCTGTGGCGCAGCGAGGCGGAACTCGTCACCGCAGCGCTCGACAATCTGGAACGATTCGCCTTTGTCGGGATCGTCGAAGACATGGCGGTATCCGTCGACCGGATGGCACGTGTTCTGGAACTCGAACTCGATTATGGCGGCGAACGGGAAAACGATACCGAACAGAACCACCTTCTCGATCCCGTCACCTTCGACAAGCCAGCTCGGCTGACGCTCGGCGCCAGGGCGTGTGAGCGACTGCTCGAGATCACGCGGCTGGACCGGATAATCTATGATTATGCGGTCAAGAGGCTCGGCTACCGGCTTTCGCCCGAGCGACGCTACAACCTGATACCGCATCGCGATGCGCGCGCGTTTGAAGAAGGCTGTCGTCGCTGGGTGCGGGCGTCGAGCAGCGATGGTCACAGTCTCTATGGTCCCTCCGTACCGCTCGCGCCCGGACGCTACCAGGCGGATTTTCTCATCCGCCTCGACAGGCAGGTGCCCGCGACCGAAGAGATCGCGACACTGGATGTCGCGATTCGATGCGGAGAGGTCATCTCGTCGAGAAAGGTTCACGCCGGAGATTGCCGGGATCCGAAAATATCGAATTCGTTGCAATTCGTCCTGGATCGATTGGCGGGGGATGCCGAGTTCAGGGTCGCGATGCGTCCGAACCTGGGTGCCTCGGCGAGGCAGGATGTGATAGTACGCCGGCTGTGAGCCCGTAGCGGCCGGGTGTGCAGCCGCTCGCTGGGACGACGCTGCGCTCGGATCGAACGGAACGCCTCTCGCCGTGCAATCGCTGGTTTTCCGGCGGAGGTCTGGTGGAGGGGGCTGGATTCGAACCAGCGTACGTCTGAGACGGGCAGATTTACAGTCTGCTTGCATCGCACTGCTTTGGGCCGATTTTCGCCGCCGTGTACAAAATATGTACCGTTCAGCTCGCGAAAAGGGCGGCTTCGGAGCCGCCCGCCAGCGTCGCGTCGGCTTGGGCATCCGTGATCAGATGACCGTAGGTATCGAGCGTGAGCTGAATGTTCGCGTGCCCTATCCAAACCTGCAGCCGTTTCAAATCGATGCCTTGCTTGATCCAAGACGACGCGGCCGCGTGCCGGATCGAATGGAGCCCGTAGCGTGGCGCGAGGATCATATTGCCTTCCTCGTCACGCTTGCCCGACGCTATCGCGAGACCGGCCTCGATCTGCAAGGCGAGAAACCGGGCTATGATGTTGTGTTGCGTCATGGGATGGCCGCGCCGGTTCGGGAAAACTAGGTCGAGCGGCGACGGCGGGCATTGCAACTTCCAGGCCCGAAGCATGGAGACCAGGGCCGGGCCGATCGGTATCGCTCGGGAACCGGCCTCGGACTTCGGATCTCCGATGCTGTTCCAGCGATCAGCACGCTGCGTGACCGAGAGCGCTCCTTTGACAAGGTCGATGTTCGGCCAGCCGAGACCACGCAACTCGCTTGAGCGAAGGCCCGTGAGCATGGCCAGCCGCAAGAGGACCGGCATACGAGGATCATCGGCGCCGAGCCGATCCGCGGCCGCTATAAGGGCTTTCAGATGCTCGATCGGCGGGATGACGACCCGCTTCTTGTCTCTGCTCGATCGCCGGACCGTCACCCCGCGCACGACATTCTGACTGACCAGTCCGCGGCGCATCGCCTCCGTGACGATCATGGAGAGCGCTCGGACCGCCTTGCCCGCCATCGCGGTGGATCTGGTCGACCGGAGAGAGTCGGCGAACGCCTCGACCTTCGGCATCGTCAACCGGGAAAGCTTCTCTTTGCCGAGCAGCGGCTTGATATGGAGATCAGCGATCTCGCGATAGCTCTTGATGGTGCCCCGCTCGCGCCCATTATTTTCCGCTGTCGCGATCCACAGATCCGCGGCCTCGGCGACACTGACGCTGGCACGATCTGCTGTGTGTCTGCCGGCAAGGATCTCGCTCTCTGCCTTGATCCGGAAGGCGTCGGCATCGCGGCGGAGATCAAATTGACGGGTGCGAGCGGCGCCATGCTGATCCACATAGCGAACCCGCCAAGCCTCTCGCCGCTCCCCGCTCGCGGTCGTCCAGGCGCGCTTTTTCACCGTGGCCATAAATCAGCGTTCCTTTGGTGACTGTTGGCTCAAGAAAGCACGAAACGATGAAATCAAGGCTCGATCATCATCGGAGAGGTCCCACCCCATGATCTCGTCTGAATAATCCGTAATCCCGATGGCAAGGTCGATGTTGTTCAATGCCAACGATATGGAAACCCTAAGCATCTTAAGACCAATGACCAAACTACTTGAAGGCACATCGCCCGCGACGTTTTTATATTCCGCAAGATATTGGCCTAATTCAGACGGACGAATAGTGGTCGATCCATCATCGTGGGACTGCTGCCATCCTTCGGATAGGTCTTGAAGGGCGGTTGGCCTGAAAACCCAAAATATCTCGTCCCAATCGTCGTCGCCTAGCTCTCCCCATTTTGCGAGAGCGCGGGCGGTCGATCCGGCCATTGCCAATGCGATTGCTGTATCGTGCCACCTCGGCCGCAACGCCGCCACCGCACGGCGCGGGCTTATGCCCGCCTGCATCAACTCTAAGGCCATCGCGATCTGCATCAGGGAGTTGATCGTATAATCGACCCGGCGACCGGTGCCGGTGTTCGCGCCATCCGGCCACCCTTCCCGCTGGAGGTGTTTCAAGCGAGCACGGAAAGCGACCCGCTTGTCGCTCCGGACGCGGTGGACGATCGCCAGCACATCCTCGACCTGAGCAAAGGTAAGTGGCCGCATCCGCGCCTCCGAAGATCAACGTTCGTCTTGCGCTTTGCACGTATCCTGCCGTATGTCACGGAAGACGAGGACTCGTCCTCGTATTATATGGGGAAAGACGATGCTGAGCGACGACCTGCTCCCCGGAGCGAATGCCGCGGCCGCCTATATCTTCTGCGAAAGTCGTGCCGCGATCATCGTCGTCGCGAGTGCCGTCGACCATGTTGAAGAAGTAGCGAGGCATAGCGGCTCAAAGCCCAGACCGTGCAACCTAAGCCCGTGGACGCTTGGGTTCTCTGATCCAGATGGTAAGGCCGCAATCTTTCCAGCCATTGCGATTTGATCTATGTTAG
>CAZZZX010000276.1:0-4772 GCA_964658585.1 uncultured Novosphingobium sp. | reverse complement strand
GAAGCGGGATGCAATCCTCCCCGGAACGGGGAGGGGGACCGGCGAAGCCGGTGGAGGGGGGGCTGCCCCGGGCGCAGCGCCCGGAACGGCGCCCCCTCCACCATCGCTTCGCGACGGTCGCCCTCCCCGTGCCGGGGAGGAGTTGGTGCTTGCCGATCCGCTGCTCATCGATCTGACCGGCTTCGACGGTGTCGTCGTCTCCCCCGGCGTGCCGCTCAACACGCATCCGATCGCCGCGAAGGCGCGCGCGGCGGGCGTGCCCGTGATCGGCGACATCGAGCTGTTCGCGCAGGCCCGCGCGTCGCTGCCGCCGCACAAGGTGGTCGGCATCACCGGCACCAACGGCAAGTCGACCGTCACGGCGCTGATCCACCACATCCTCGTCACCGCCGGCGTCCCCGCGACGATGGGCGGCAATATCGGCCTGCCGATCCTCGCGCAGGAGCCGTTGCCCGAAGGCGGTGTCTATGTGCTCGAGCTGTCGAGCTTCCAGATCGACCTGACCTACAGCCTCGACTGCGACGTCGCGGTGCTGACCAACATCACGCCGGATCATCTGGACCGGTATGAGGGGTTCGGGGCCTATGCGGCGAGCAAGGCGCGGCTGTTCGAGATGCAGTCGACAAAAAACGCTGTCATCGGGAGCGAGGATGGGGCCGCTCTGATCGCGGCGACCGACGACGATGCGCTGATCCTCGACACCAAGATGATCGAGGCTTTGCTCGGATCAAGGCAATCCGATTGGCCCGCGCTTCAGGGACCACACAATGCGCAGAACGCAGCGTGCGCCATCGTTGCCTGTAAAGCCCTGATCCATCACGAGTTGATCGCCGAGGGTCTCCGCACCTATCCCGGCCTCCCCCACCGCATGGAGCGCGTCTGCGAGCTGGACGGCGTCCTCTACGTCAACGACAGCAAGGCGACCAACGCCACCTCCACCGCACCCGCGCTCGGCGCCTATCCGCGCGTCCACTGGATCCTCGGCGGGCGGCGCAAGACCGACGAGCTCGATGCCTGCACGCCGTTCCTGAGCCATGTCGTCGCCGCCTATACGATCGGCGAGGCGGCCGAGCTGTTCGCGCGGCTGCTCGGCGAAGCCGGCGTTCGCGTCACCAATTCGGGCACGCTCGAGACCGCGGTCGCGCAGGCGCGCGCCGCCGCGCAGCCCGGCGACACGGTACTCTTGTCGCCGGCCTGCGCGTCCTACGATCAGTTCAGCGATTACGAGGCGCGGGGACGCGCCTTCGTCACGGCCGTGGCCGCTCTGGGGGGAGATGCGCGATGAAGCTGGATGCCGCCACTCGAAAACGCGCGACCCGTGGCCGGCTGCGCGGCGGCCGCGCGCCGCGGCTCGGCCGCGCCGATCGCTCGGCGCTCGGCAAATGGTTCTGGGAGATCGACCTCGTGCTGGTCGCGCTGGTCACCGTCCTGATCGGCATCGGGCTGATCGCGGTCGCCGCCGCCTCGCCGGCTGCGGGCGTGCGCTATTCGGACGGCGCGGTGCAGTTCCCGCCGCTCTATTACTTCTACCGCCAGTGCCTGTGGCTGGCGATCGGCGTGCCCGCGATGTTCGTCGTGTCGATGCTGCCCAAGGAAACCGCGCGTCGCCTGTGCCTGCTCGGCGCGGGCGTGATGCTGATCGCGCTCGCCGCGACGCCGTTCCTCGGCCACCAGGTCAACGGCGCCAGGCGCTGGGTGCTCGGCATCCAGCCGTCCGAGTTCCTCAAGCCGCTCTACGTCGTCTCGATGGCATGGCTGTTCGCGCTGAAGCAGAAGGACCGTACGCTGCCCGTCACGCTGATCTCGGGCGCGGTGACCGCAGTCATCGCCGCGATCCTTATGAAGCAGCCCGATTTCGGCCAGACGATCATGTTCCTGCTGATGTGGACCGCGCTGCTGACGATCACCGGCGCACCGATGAAGGGGCTCGGAATGCTCGCCGCCGCGGGCGTCGGCGCGGTGGTCGCGGCCTATTTCTTCTATCCGGTGGCGACGCTGCGCATCAACAATTTCCTCTACCAGTCGGGCGACACCTATCAGGTCGACAGCGCGCGGCGCACGCTGCTCCATGGCGGGCTGTTCGGCACCGGGCCGGGGGCGGGGACCGCCAAGTTCCGGCTGCCCGAGCCGCATACCGACTATATCTTCTCGGTGATCGGCGAGGAGTTCGGGCTGATCGCCTGCATCGCGATCGCGCTCATCTACGTGGGCATCGTCGTGCGCGTGTTCGTCAAGCTACTCGACGAGGAAGACCCGTTCCTGACGCTCGCCGCCGCCGGGCTCGCCACCCAGTTCGGTGCGCAGGCGCTCATCAACATGGCGGTCAACGTCCAGCTCGCGCCGTCCAAGGGCATGACGCTGCCGTTCATCTCCTATGGCGGTTCGTCGCTGCTCGCGCTCTCGATGGGGTTCGGGCTGCTGCTGGCATTCACGCGCCGGAACCCGTATCTGACGCGCTCGCCCTATGTCGTGACGTGGAACAAGAGCCGGTGACCGCCCATTCCTCGCTCTGCCGCCGCTTCCTGCTCGCCGCGGGCGGGACCGGCGGCCACATGATCCCCGCCGCCGCGCTCGCCGCCGAGCTGATGCGGCGCGGCCACCAGGTCGCGCTGGTCACCGACGCGCGCGGTGCGCGCTTCGACGATCTGTTCGCGGGTGCGACCGTCGAGGTACTGCCCGCCGGGCGCTACAAGGGCCTGCGCACGCTCCCCCGCACGATCGGCGAGGTGTGGCGCGGGCGCGGGCAGGCGCGCGACCTGATCCGCGACTATGGGCCCGAGGCGGTGGTCGGCTTCGGCGGCTATCCCGCGCTGCCGACGCTGCTCGCCGCGCTGTCGCTCAAGGTGCCGACCGCGCTGCACGAGCAGAACGCGGTGCTCGGCCGCACCAACAGGATGCTCGCGCGCTTCGTCGATGTCGTCGCGACCGCCTATCGGCAGGTCGATCGCCTGCCGCGCCGGATCGAGCCGGTGGTGGTCGGCAATCCGGTGCGCGGCGATATCCTCGCGCTGCGCGATCAGCCCTATCCCCCGCTCAGCGACGACGGCATCTTCCGCCTGCTGGTGACCGGCGGCAGCCAGGGCGCCTCGGTGCTCGCGCACGTCGTCCCGGAGGCGTTGGGGCTGCTGCCGATCGCGCTTCGGGAACGGCTGCAGGTCACCCAGCAATGCCGGCCCGAGGATATCGACAAGGTGCGCGCGCGCTATGCCGAACTCGACATCCCCGCCGATCTCGCCACCTTTCTCGGCGATCTGCCCGAGCGGCTGGGCTGGTCGCATCTCTTCATCGGCCGCTCGGGCGCCTCGACGATCGCCGAGCTGACCGCGGCGGGGCGCCCCGCCATCCTCGTCCCCTATCCCTCGGCGACCGACGACCATCAGACCGCCAATGCGCGCGAGATGGCGGCGAACGGCGGCGCGCGCGCGATCCCGCAACACCGCTTCACCGCGCAGGAGCTTGCCAAGCAGATGCAGAAGATGGCGCTCGAGCCCGGCGCGCTGGAGAATGCCGCGCGGCGCGCACGCGACGCCGGCTATCCGGGCGCCACCGCCGCGCTTGCCGATCTGGTCGAGCAGCTCGGCGCACCGCCCGCGCCCGCTTATGTCGGCCCCGCCGCCGCCGCGCTGCGGGAGGCGTTCGCGTGAAGGGCGTCGCGACCGATATCGGCACGATCCACTTCATCGGCATCGGCGGCATCGGCATGTCGGGCATCGCCGAGGTGATGCACAATCTCGGCTACCGCGTGCAGGGCTCGGACGTCGCCGAGGGCTATGTCATCGAACATCTGCGCCAGCGCGGCATCAAGGTGATGATCGGCCACGACGCCGCCAATCTGGGCGAGGCGGCGGTGGTGGTGACCTCGACCGCGATCAGGCGCGGCAATCCCGAGGTCGAGCTCGCCCTGGAGACGCGCGTGCCGGTGGTGCGGCGTGCCGAGATGCTCGCCGAGCTGATGCGGCTCAAGTCCACCGTCGCGGTGGCGGGCACGCACGGCAAGACCACGACGACCTCGATGGTTGCCGCCCTGCTCGACGCGGGCGGAGTCGACCCGACCGTCATCAACGGCGGCATCATCAATTCCTATGGCTCCAATGCGCGGCTGGGCGCGAGCGACTGGATGGTGGTCGAAGCGGACGAGAGCGACGGCTCGTTCCTGCGCCTCGACGGCACCTATGCGATCGTCACCAACATCGATCCCGAGCATCTCGACCATTACGGCTCGTTCGATGCGGTGAAGGACGCGTTCGTCGAGTTCGTCGAGAACGTGCCGTTCTACGGCGCGGCGCTGCTGTGCCTCGATCATCCCGAGGTCCAGGCGATCCTGCCGCGGGTGCGCGATCGCCGCGTCGTCACCTACGGCTTTTCCGCGCAGGCCGATGTGCGCGGCGTCAACGTCACGCCGGTGCCGGGCGGCAACCGCTTCGAGACGATCATCCGCGCGCGAGACGGCTCGGTGCGATCGATCGAGGGCATCGAGCTGCCGATGCCCGGTCGCCACAACGTCTCGAACGCGCTCGCCGCGATCGGTGTCGCGCTGGAGCTGGGCGTGCCCGACGACGTGATCCGCACCGGCTTCGCCAAGTTCGGCGGCGTCAAGCGGCGCTTCACCAAGGTCGGCGAAGTGGGCGGCGCCACGGTGATCGACGATTACGGCCATCACCCGGTCGAGATCCGGGCGGTGCTGTCGGCGGCGCGCGAGGGCGCGCAGGGCCGGGTGATCGCGGTCGTCCAGCCGCATCGCTTCACGCGGCTGCGTGATCTGATGGACGAGT
>CAZZZX010000275.1:0-4778 GCA_964658585.1 uncultured Novosphingobium sp. | reverse complement strand
GGGCGCGCTCGGCCTCGGGCTGCCGCTGGCGCGTCACTATGTCGAGGCGCATGGCGGCACGATCGTGCTGGAGAGCGTGCCCGGCAGCGGATCGACCGTCACCATCCGCCTGCCCCGCGTGCAGGGATGATCGGGCGGCGATGATGCTTCTCGCCGACGCGCAGGCGACCGAGGCGATCGGCCGGCTGCTCGCGCCGCTGCTGCGCGCCGGCGACGTGGTCGCGCTCGCGGGCGATCTCGGCGCGGGCAAGACCAGCCTCGCGCGCGGCGTGCTGGCGGCGCTGGGGCTTGCCGGCGAGGCGCCGAGCCCGACCTTCGCGATCGTCCAGCCCTATGCGCCGCCCGAGGTCGTGCTGCCCGTCGCGCATGTCGATCTCTACCGGATCGAGCACCCGCAGGACGCCGGGGAGCTGGCGCTCGACGATTATCGCAGCGACGGCGCGCTGCTCGTCGAATGGCCCGAACGGCTGGGCGCGGATGCCTGGCCCGAGGCGCTGTGGCTGCGGCTCGCACCCGAGCCCGGCGGCGGCAGGCGCTTGACTTGGTCGGTTCCCGCCGCTTGGGAGGCGCGATGGCCGCCCCGATGATCCCGCCGGCGCACGCGCCCGCCTTCCTCGCCGCAAATGGCTGGGGCGGGGCGGAGATCCTGCCGCTCGCCGGCGACGCCTCGTTCCGCCGCTACTTCCGCGTCATCGAAGGGGGGCGGCGCGCGGTGCTGATGGATGCGCCGCCGACGCACGAGGATGTCCGCCCCTTCCTCGCGGTGGCGCGGCATCTCGGCGCGATCGGCCTGTCGGCGCCGCAGCCGCAGGCCGAGGATGTCGCGGGCGGGCTGCTGCTGCTCGAGGATTTCGGCGACGATCTGGTCGGCCCGATCCTGCGCCGCGATGCCGCCGGCGAGGCCGCGATCTACGGCGATGCGGTGACGCTGCTCGCCAGGCTGGCGCGCGATCCGCTGCCCGCCGGTCTGCCGCGCTACGATCTCGCGACGATGCTGCGCGAGGTCGATCTGTTCGTCGACTGGTACGCCCCCGCGCTCGACCTGATCGTCGATGTCGTCGGCTGGCGGACCGCGTGGGAGGCGGCGCTCGCCCCGGTGCTCGATCCGCAGCCGCCGGTGCTGGTGCTGCGCGACTTCCACGTCGACAACATCATGCTGCTCGACCGGCCCGGGCTGCGCCGGCTGGGCCTGCTCGATTTCCAGGACGCGCTCGCCGGCCACCCCGCCTATGATCTGGTCTCGCTGCTCCAGGATGCGCGGCGCGACGTGCCCGAGCCGCTGGAGACCGCGATGCTCGATCGCTATCGCGCCGCCGCCGGCATCGCCGACATGGCGGCGTTCCGCGCCGCCTACGAGCTGCTCGGCGCGCAGCGCAACACCAAGATTCTCGGCATCTTCACCCGGCTGTGGAAGCGCGACGGCAAGCGCGCCTATCTGCCGCACCAGCCGCGGGTGTGGCGCTATCTGGAGCGCAACCTCGCGCATCCCGCATTGGCGCCGGTCGCCGACTGGTTCGCCGCCAACGTGCCCGCCGCGGAGCGAGCACCCGCCTGGGAGGGGCTGACCCGATGACCCGCTTCGCCAAGCCGCTGTCGCTGCGCCCCGATCCGGGTGCGGCCGGCGACGACGACATGCCCGATACCGCGATGCTGCTGGCGGCGGGGCTGGGCAAGCGGATGCGCCCCCTGACCGCGACCCGGCCCAAGCCGCTGGTCGAGGTCGGCGGCGAGACGCTGCTCGACCATGCGCTCGGCCATGTCCGCGCCGCCGGCATCGGGCGCGTGGTGGTCAACGTCCATCATTATGCCGATGCGCTCGAGGCGCATCTCGCGCGCCACGCGGACGGGCTCGACCTGGTCTTCTCGGACGAGCGCGATGCGCTGCTCGAGACCGGCGGCGGGGTGGCGCGCGCCGCGCCGCTGCTCGGCGAGCGGCCGTTCTTCGTCATCAACACCGACAATGTCTGGGTCGACGGCCCGATCGACACGCTGCGCCTGCTTGGCCACCGCTGGGACGATGCCGCGATGGACGTGCTGCTGCTCGTCGTCCCGCTCGCGCGCGCCACCGCGCATGGCGGACCGGGCGATTTCCACATGGACGCGGGCGGTCGCCTCGCGCGGCGCAGCCCCCGCAAGATCGCGCCGTTCGTCTATACCGGCGTGCAGCTGGTCTCGCCGCGGCTGCTGGCGGATGCGCCGGAGGGGGCGTTCAGCTTCAACCTGCTGTGGGACCGCGCGATCGGTGCGGGGCGCGCCTATGGGCTGGTCCATCAGGGCCTGTGGTGCGACGTCGGCGCGCCGGCCAATATCGCGATCGCCGAGGAGATGTTGGCGGGGGGATGAGGCCGGTGCCGCGATGGTGGCGGCACGTGGATGGCTGGCATCGGTGAACTTGTGACGGGCAATTTTTGGCAATAGACCCGTCCAACGCGGATGGTGAATGTCCCCGTCGGCGAGGGAGGGAAGCATCAAGGCAACCGGCAAACTTGCTCTTTTCGCTGCCGGAGCCCTCGCGTGGGAAGTTTTGTCGTTGGCTGTGGCGAATACCAGTTATTACAATCGGCTCGATGTCGTGAATGCCATAGCGGACGCAGGGTCGAGGAACCGTCGCGGCGATATTCCTTTCTCTCGCTCGGCGAAATTGGAGCGGATAGAAGGTGAATTAGGACAGGAGTATTCACGCTGCTCGTCGAAGCACGTCCTTGGCGGAGATGCTACTCTTCCCTTCATTTTCTTTCTCGATCTTTCTTCGAATTACGACAGATCCTATCGAGAAGCATTTCGGTGGGGTGTCGCGAGTGATAACAGCATATTTCGCCTTAAAGCACTTCAACTGTGTCGTGCAGTGGGCAGATGTTCCGGCGAATGGTGGACCTACCTCAATCGGCCGGACATGAGCCTCTGGGATCGCCTTCCTTCGCCATCCTTGGACCGGTCAGCGGAGGACAGGCTTCAAACTGCAAAAGACTATGCCTGCGGCTTGGCGATGCGCACTACCGCAACACCTGTCGCCTCGCGGTAATCGCGCATGAATATCCATTCGATACAGCGGCAGCTTTTGCACCATTGAACTGCGACCATGAACGGCTGACGTTGGATCGTTAGCCGCTATTCTCTTCGGTTGTCACCCCGGACTTGCTCCTGGCTACGACTGCTTGTTGGGCTTTGGCTCGTATCCGAAGGCAGCGGGATCCCGGATCAGGTTCGGGATGACGATGATCGGCGGCGTTCGTGGGTACGTACCACCTCTGACAATCCGGAACAGATCAAGCGCAGATGAGCGATCGCCAGCCATGGCGACCCGCTCTTTCTCGTCGTCGAAAGCCTTGGGCCGCCTGCGGGGAAGGGGGTTCCACCCCGACCTGGCGGCAACGCGGTCAACTTTCGAGTCGCGGTGCTGTCATCTGCGTTCGTCCGCGGTAAGCAGCGGTCATGCCGTCCGTGTCTGCCCCCGAAGCGTCGTCCGGTCCGGGAGCGGGCGGCCCGCACGTCTTCACCATCGCGCCGCATCGCCCGTTCGCCGACGCGCTCGCCGCCGGGCTGATCGCGCGGACGCGGGGCGATCGGCTGGCGCTCGCCCGGGGCACGATCCTGATCGCGAGCAACCGGTCGGGGCGCACCATCACCGACGCGTTCGTGCGGCGCGCCGACAACGGCCTGCTGCTGCCGCGGCTGGTCGCGATCGGCGATCCCGAGCTCGACGAGGCGCTGTCGGGCGCGCTCGATCCGGCGGGCGAAGCGCCCGTACCGCCCGCGATCGATCCGATGCTGCGCCGGATGATCCTCGCGCGGCTGATCGCGGAGGAGCGCGCGCGGATCGGAGAGCCGGTCGATGCGGCGGATGCGGTGCGCCTGGCGCACGCGCTCGGCCGCGCGCTCGACCAGCTCATCGTCGAGGAGGTCGCGCCCGAGGCGCTGACCGGTCTCGATCTCGCCCCCGAGCTGTCGCGTCACTGGCAGAAGGCGCTGGGCGTGATGACCGCAGTGCTGGCGCGCTGGCCGGACGAACTCGCCGCGCTCGGCCGCATCGACCTCACCGATCGCCGCAACCGCCTGCTCGATCGTGCCGCGCGGCGCTGGCGCGAGACGCCGCCGCCGGGCTTCGTCGTCGCGGCGGGGATCACCTCGACCGCACCCGCGGTCGGCCGGCTGCTGCGCGCGGTGGCGCGGCTGCCCGACGGGATGGTGCTGCTCCCCGGCGTCGATCTGGCGATGCCCGAGGAGGAGTGGGACGCGCTCGACGAGGAGGCGCATCCGCAGTTCGCGCTCAAGCTGCTGCTCGACCGGATCGGGGTCGGGCGTGGCGAGGTGCGACCATGGCAGCGCGGCGGCGGTGGCGGCGGGCCGGCGGCGCGCGGGCGGGCGCTCGGCCATGCGATGGCGCCGGCGCGCTTCACCGGCAAGTGGCAGGGGCTCCCTGCGGCCGAGCGGCGGCTGAGCGGGGTGCGCGCGCTCGAATGCGCGGCGCCCGCCGAGGAGGCGCAGGCGATCGCCATCGCGCTGCGCGAGGCGATCGAGACGCCCGCACGCACCGCGGCGCTGGTCACCCCCGATCGCGGTCTGGCGCGGCGCGTGTCGGCGCACCTGCGGCGCTGGGGGATCGAGGCGGACGATTCGGCGGGGCGACCCCTGTCGGCGATGCCCGCGGGGACGCTGCTCACCGCGCTCGCCGAGGCGGCGGCATCGGGCTTCGCGCCGGTCGCGCTGCTGACGTTGCTCAAGCATCCGCTGGTCCGCGCGGGCGAGGCGCGGCTGGCCTGGCTGGGCGAGGTGCGCCG
>CAZZZX010000274.1:0-4778 GCA_964658585.1 uncultured Novosphingobium sp. | reverse complement strand
TTCGTCATCCACCAACAAGACGCGCATAATTCCCCCTTCCGCGGATCAGGCCATCGCCCTGCCCGGCAGTCTGATTGTCGTTGTCGTTCCGGTCACACCGCTCGCGGTCTCGAGCCGGGCCGCGGGACCGTAGAGCGCCGCGAGGCGGCGGCGCATGTCCTCGACCAGCGCCGCGAGCGCGGTATCGTCAGGGCGGCGGGCATCGTCGGCCACGGTCACCAGCAGTCCGGCATCCTCGGTCGTCGCCGATACCGCGACGCGCACCGGCCGCGACGACGGTCCGACCCCGTCGCGTACCGCGAGCTCGACCAGCGGCTGGATGGTCAGCGCGGGCAGCGTCAGCACCGCGGCGGCATCCGAGCAATCGAGCGCCACCGCGAGCCGTTCGCCGAACCGCATCTCCTCGATCCGGACATAATGCTCGACCAGCGCGATCTCCTCCTCGACCGGCACCGGCACCGCCGGATCGCCGGCGAGCGAGGCGCGCAGGAAGGCGGAGAGATGCTCGATGCCGAGTTCCGCCTCCTCGTTGCGGCGCGTCACCACCAGCCCCGAGATCGAGTTGAGCGTGTTGAACAGGAAGTGCGGATTGAGCTTGAGCCGCATCCAGTCGATCTCGGCGCGCTGGCGCGTCGCGACGACGTCGACCAGCCGCCGCTCCTGACGCAGCGCGCGTCGGCGCGACGCGATCAGCTGGAACAGCACCGCGTTGACCGCATAGACATTGGCGTACCGCAGCGCCGCACCATAGCCGCGCTTGAGATCGGTGGGCAGCGAATGCCAGGCACGCTCGACATGCGCCGCGATCCAGCCGGTGAACAGCAGGTCGAACGCCGCCTGGACGACCGCGATACCGAGCACCGCCAGCGTCATCGCGACCAGCCGGCCCGCCACCGATCGGTCCGCGGTCGCGCGGAACAGCGCGAACAGCGGCATCGCCAGCAGGATCGAGACGGCGATCGTCGAGGCATCGAGCACGACACTCAACGGCCCCTCGCCGCGGTGCAGCTGGATGATGACCGGCAGATAGACGATCAGCACGAACGACCACAACGCCACCGTGATCGAGATCGCATCGCGCCAGCGGGCATCGTGACCGGTTGGTCGCGTCACCCGCGTCGCGATCGCCTCGGACTGGGGCCTGTCTTGAAACATACGCATGAGCGGACAGCATCACGACCCACCCCTTTGCGGAAGCCTCGGCATGACCAAGCCGCCGCCCCGTGCGACGAACCCGACACCGGCGAGGACGCTTGCGCATGTCTTCACCGCGTTCCACTGAGATACGAAAGACACGCCCAAGAGGATGACGATGGAAGACGCGATCTATCCGGTGCCCGCCGATTTCGGCGGCGCGATCGATGCGGACGCCCGTGCCGCGCTGTACGAGCGGTCGCTTGCCGACCCCGACGGGTTCTGGCTGGAGCAGGCACAGCGGCTCGACTGGATGACGGTGCCGCGCAAGGCCGGCGACTGGTCGTTCGCCGAGACCGACTTCCATGTCCGCTGGTTCGAGGACGGCGTGCTCAACGTCTCGGCCAACTGCCTCGACCGCCATGTCGCGACGCGCGGCGACCAGACCGCGATCCTCTGGGAGCCCGACGACCCCGCCGCCGAGCCGCGCCGCTTCACCTACCGACAGGTCCTCGACGAGGTCTGCCGCTTCGCCAATGTGCTCAAGGGGCTCGGCGTCGCCAAGGGCGACCGCGTCACCATCTATCTGCCGATGATCCCCGAGGCGGCGTTCGCGCTGCTCGCCTGCGCGCGGATCGGCGCGGTCCATTCGGTGGTGTTCGCGGGCTTCTCCGCCGACGCGCTCGCCAGCCGGATCGAGGATTGCGGCAGCCGTATCGTCGTCACCGCGGACGAGGGCCGGCGCGGTGGACGCACGATCCCGCTCAAGGCGACCGTCGATCAGGCGGCGGCATCCGCGCCAGGGCTCGAGACGGTGCTGGTGATCCGCGCGACCGGCGCCGCGGTGACGATGACCGGCGCGCGCGACCATTGGTACGACGAGCGCGTCGCGGCCGTCTCCACACAGTGCCGCCCCGAGCCGATGGCGGCCGAGGATCCGCTGTTCGTGCTCTACACCAGCGGCTCGACCGGCAAGCCCAAGGGCGTGATGCACAGCTGCGGCGGCTATCTGCTGTGGGCGTCGCTCACCCACCAGACGGTGTTCGACTATCGCGCGCCCGAGATCTACTGGTGCGCCGCCGATATCGGCTGGGTCACCGGGCACAGCTATATCGTGTACGGCCCGCTCGCCAACGGCGCGACGACGCTGATGTACGAGGGCGTGCCCAACTGGCCGACCCCGTCGCGGATCTGGGAGGTGGTGGATCGCCATCGGGTCGCGACGCTCTACACCGCGCCGACCGCGCTGCGCGCGCTGATGAAGGAAGGCGACGGCTTCGTCACCGCGACCTCGCGCGACAGCCTGCGCCTGCTCGGCACGGTCGGGGAGCCGATCAATCCCGAGGCGTGGCGCTGGTATCACGAGATCGTCGGCGGCGGCCGCTGTCCGATCGTCGATACCTGGTGGCAGACCGAAACCGGCGGCCACATGATTACGCCGATCCCCGGCGCGGTCGCGCTCAAGCCCGGCTCGGCGACCTTGCCCTTCTTCGGCATCGAGCCGCAGCTGCTCGACGGCGAGGGCCGGCTGCTGGAGGGCGCGGCCGAGGGCAATCTCGTCATCGCGCGCTCCTGGCCCGGGCAGATGCGTGGCGTGTGGGGTGAGGAGAAGCGCTTCTTCGAGACCTATTTCCGCACCTTCGCCAATGTCTATACCACCGGCGACGGGGCGCGGCGCGATGCCGACGGTTACTGGTGGATCACCGGCCGGGTCGACGACGTCATCAACGTCTCGGGTCACCGCATGGGCACCGCCGAGGTCGAGAGCGCGCTGGTGCTGCACGATACCGTCGCCGAGGCCGCGGTCGTCGGAATGCCGCACGAGGTCAAGGGCCAGGGCATCTACGCCTATGTCACGCTCAACGCGGGGATCGAGGCGGACGAGACGCTGCGCCGTACGCTGCGCGACCATGTACGCCGCGAGATCGGCCCGATCGCAACGCCCGACGCGATCCAGTTCGCGCCCGGCCTGCCCAAGACGCGATCGGGCAAGATCATGCGCCGCATCCTGCGCAAGATCGCGGAGGGCGATACCGGATCGCTGGGCGACACCTCGACGCTCGCCGATCCCGCCGTGGTCGACGATCTCGTCGCCAACCGCGTCGGGTAAGGATCGCGCGCACGATGCAGGCGTTCAGCACGCGGTCAGCCGCGCGAGGATAGCCGGACGGATCAGGAGATTTGCCATGCGTCCGATCGTCGTCCCGCTGATCCTCGTCGCCGCCTTCGCCGGCACCGCTGCCGCCGCACAGTCGATCGACCCCTATTCGGGCTATGGCACCGCGCCGCCCGCGTCAGGCGTCTATGGGCAGCAGGGCTATCCGCCGCCGGGCTACGGACAGGGCGACGGCTATGGCGATCCCGCCCAGGCACCGGGCTATGGCAATGCGCCACCGCCGCCGGGCGGGGTCAACTATCGCGACGACGAACGGTGGAGTTCGCAGGAGAGCGACGACAGCGCGGATGCGCGTGCGCCGGGCGAGGGCGCGGCGGCGGGCTGGCGCGGACAGGGCGGCTCCGGTCCGGGCTATGGCCGGCAGAGCCCGCGAACCCGCGCCTATGCCGGACGCGTCGCGCGCTGGCGGGCGCGCGCCGATGCCTGCGAAGGCGGTGACCTTCGCGCCTGCCAGGGCCCGGACGACTGATTCGAAAATTCCCGGCGCGGTCCGGCATCACCGGACGGCGCGCGGATCAGACGTCTTTGGGCGACGGTGCGTCGAGCGCGATCATCTTCGCCGCGATGGCGTGCGAGTCGATCGGATAGCGGCCCTGCGCGATCAGCGAACGGATCGCCTCGACCTTCTTGGAATCGATCGGCGGTGCCGCATCCGCGAGCAGCGAGATGAGGTTGGCGTTCGCCGCACCGACACTGGTCTGTTCCGGCGTCGGCGTGGCGACCTTCGCCGGCGCGGCGGTGGTGGCGGCCGACCGGACCTGCGAGAGGCCGGCTGCGCTCACACTCGTATCGATACCGTCCATAATACAAGCCTTCGAGTGTCGCGCTTCCCCAATCGCGGTTACGACCGGGAACCGAAAGGCTTTAGCGGCACCTGCGATTTTTTTTCAGGCCCGCGGATGCGCGGCGCGATAGACGTCGAGCAGCCCCGCCATATCGACCGCGGTATAGACCTGGGTCGACGACAGGCTGGCATGACCGAGCAGTTCCTGGAGCTGGCGCAGGTCCGCGCCGCGGCCGAGCAGATGCGTCGCGAAGCTGTGACGCAGCGCGTGCGGCGTGGTGCGCTCGGCGAGCCCGAGCCGGGTCCGCGCGCCGCGCACCGCGCGCCGCACGATATCGGCCGAGAGCGCGCCGCCCTTGGCGCCGCGGAACAGCGGCGTGCCGGGGTCGAGCGGATAGGGGCAGCGTTCGGCATAGTCCGCGATCGCCGCGCCGACCGCGGGGAGGATCGGCACGACGCGGGTCTTGCCGCCCTTCCCCGTCACCCGGATGGTCTCGCCGAGCGGCACGATCCCGGCATCGAGCGCCATCGCCTCGCCGACGCGCAGCCCGGCGCCGTAGAGCAGCAGCAGCACCGCGAGATCGCGCGCCGCGAGCCAGGGCGAGGTGGCGGCATCGGCGGCGTCCTCCGCAAGCGCGATCGCATCCGCGGGCGAGACCGGACGCGGCACCCCGCGCCGCACCC
>CAZZZX010000273.1:0-4792 GCA_964658585.1 uncultured Novosphingobium sp. | reverse complement strand
CGGAGATGTCCGCGGCGAGCAGCCGCGCGCCCGCGCCGGTGACGGTGCGATCGACCGCGTCGAGCAGGCTGCCCTTGCGCTCGCCGGCCTGGGTGCGGGTCAGTTCGAGGCTGTCGCGGGTCGCCGCGTCGATCGCCATGTGATCGCTGGCGGTGCGGGTCGCGGGCGGCTGGAGGAAGGTCGCCGCACCCTGCGAGGCGCGATCGAGATAGGCGAGCAGGCCGCCCGCCGCCGCCAGCGCGGGGCGATCGAAGTCGCCGAACGCATCGAGCGTCGCGACCCCGAAGCGGTGCTTGAGCATCCGTTCGCCCGCGCTCGCCGAGAAGTCCGCGCGGGGCGCCTGCACGCCCGCCAGCGTGGAGCCCTCCGCCACGACCTGCTCGGCCGCCGCGAGCCGCGCCAGCTCGGCGTCGAGCGCGGCGGGCGGCACCGAGCCGAGCTCGAAACGCCCGGTCGAGATGTCGCACGCCGCGATGCCGATCCGGCCGCCGGCCTCGGCCAGCGCGACCAGCCAGTTCGATGCGCGCGCGTCGAGCAGCGCGTCTTCGGTCAGCGTGCCTGCGGTGACGAGGCGGACGACGCGGCGCTCGACCAGCGCCTTGGAGCCGCCGCGCTTCTTCGCCGCCTCGGGCGTCTCGATCTGCTCGGCGACCGCGACACGGTGCCCGGCACGGATCAGTCGCGCCAGATAGGCGTCGGCGGCATGGACCGGCACGCCGCACATCGGCACCTTGTCGGCGCGGGCGGTCAGCGCGATGTCGAGACAGGCGGCGGCGATCCTCGCGTCGTCGAAGAACAGCTCGAAGAAATCGCCCATCCGGTAGAACAGCAGGCAATCGGCGGTCTGCGCCTTGAGCGCATGATATTGCGTGAACATCGGGGTGGCCGGGATCGGCGAGGTCGGCGGGGCGGGGCTCGGGTCTGCGGCCATGGATCCGCGCGATAGAACGGATCGCCTGCGCAAGGAACCGGGCGCGACGCGCTTGCCGCTTGTCCCGCGATGACGCATGGGATGCCCGGCTCAAATGGGGAGTGCCGCGATGGCCGACCGCCTGCAATTTTCCGAGCGCGAGGCGCTGTTGTTCCATTCGCAGGGCCGTCCCGGCAAGATCGAGGTGGTCGCGACCAAGCCGATGGCCACGCAGCGCGATCTCGCGCTCGCCTATTCGCCCGGCGTCGCGGTGCCGGTGCTGGCGATCGCCAAGGATCCCGACACCGCGTACGAATATACCGCCAAGGGCAATCTCGTCGCGGTCATCACCAACGGCACCGCGATCCTCGGGCTGGGCAACCTCGGCGCGCTCGCCTCAAAACCGGTGATGGAGGGCAAGGCGGTGCTGTTCAAGCGCTTCGCCGACATCGATTCGATCGACATCGAACTCAATACCGAGGACGTGAACCGCTTCATCGACGCGGTCGAACTGATGGAGCCGAGCTTCGGCGGCATCAATCTCGAAGACATCAAGGCGCCCGAATGCTTCGTGATCGAGCAGACATTGCGCGAGCGGATGAACATTCCTGTGTTCCATGACGACCAGCACGGCACCGCGATCATCTCGGCCGCGGGTCTCATCAACGCCGCGCACCTCACCGGGCGCCGGCTGGAAGACATCAGGATGGTGGTCAACGGCGCGGGCGCCGCCTCGATCTCGTGCACCGAGCTCGCCAAGGCGCTCGGCGTCCGCCACGTCGTCATGTGCGACAGCAAGGGCGTGATCTACCAGGGGCGCACCGAGGGCATGAACCAGTGGAAATCGGCGCACGCCGCGGACACGGACGCGCGCACGCTCGCCGACGCGATGAAGGGTGCCGACGTGTTCTTCGGCCTCTCGGTCAAGGGCGCTCTGACCGGGGAGATGGTCGCGACGATGGCGAGCAAGCCGATCATCTTCGCGATGGCCAATCCCGATCCCGAGATCACGCCGGCCGAGGCGCTCGCCGCGGCCCCCGACGCGATCATCGCCACCGGCCGCTCGGACTATCCCAACCAGGTCAACAACGTGCTCGGCTTCCCGTTCATCTTCCGCGGCGCGCTCGACGTGCGCGCGACGACGATCAACGAGGAGATGAAGGTCGGCGCCGCACACGCATTGGCCGAGCTGGCGCGCCAGCAGGTGCCCGAGGAGGTCGCCGCCGCCTATGGCCGCACCCACAGCTTCGGCACCGACTACATCATCCCGACCCCGTTCGATCCGCGGCTGATCGAGATCGTGCCGCCCGCGGTCGCCAAGGCGGCGATGGCGACCGGCGTCGCGCGCAAGCCGATCGTCGACATGGAGGCGTACAAGGATCAGCTCAAGGCGCGGCTCAACCCGGTCACCTCGATGCTGACCTCGGCGTACGAGCAGGCGCGGCGCAACCCCAAGCGCGTGATCTTCGCCGAGGCCGAGGAGGAGGTCGTGCTGCGCGCGGCGATCGCCTTCAAGGACGGCGGCTACGGCATCCCGGTGCTGGTCGGCCGCGACGATGTCCATGAGCGGCTGGCGCGGCTCGGCGTCGAGGACGTGTCGGGCTACGAGCTGCACAATGCCCGCCTCTCGCCGCTGGTCGCGCAGATGAGCGACCATCTCTACGCGCGGCTGAGCCGACAGGGCTATCTGCGCCGCGACGTCGAGCGGATGGTCAATCGCGATCGCAACATCTTCGGCGCGCTGATGCTCGAACTCGGCGAGGCCGACGTGATGGTGACCGGCGTCACCCGCCACTTCAAGCAGACCCTCAACGAGCTGCGCCGCGTCATCGACCCGGCGCCGGGGCACGAGCCGTTCGGCATCCACATCCTGGTCGGGCGCAACCATTCGATCTTTATGGCGGACACGACGGTGATCGAGCGGCCGACCGCCGAGCAGCTCGCCGACATCGCCGAACAGACCGCGGCAGTGGCGCGCCGCATGGGGGCCGAGCCGCGCGTCGCCTTCCTGTCCTATTCGACCTTCGGCAATCCGCGCGGCAGCTGGCTCGGCAATATCCGCGAGGCGGTGGCGGTGCTCGACGGCCGCGCCGTCGATTTCGAGTATGAGGGCGAGATGGCGCCCGACGTGGCGCTCAATCCGGAGATGGCGCGCTATTACCCGTTCAGCCGGCTGTCCGGGCCGGCCAACGTGCTGGTGATGCCCGGGCTCCAGTCCGCCAATCTCTCGGCCAAGCTGCTCAAGGAACTGGGCGGCGATTCGGTGATCGGGCCGCTGCTCGTCAATCTCAGCAAGCCCATCCAGATCGCGTCGATGACCTCGACCGCGAGCGAGCTGGTCACGCTCGCGGTGCTCGCCGCGGCGGGAATCGCGCGGTAGCGCCGCGGTCCGCTGGCGCCCTCACGCCGGTATGCGCAGCACCTCCGCGACACGATCGAGCAGCATCGTCGTGGTGAACGGCTTGAGCAGCAGGATCTCCTCGCCCGGCGCGGCGGCGTTGCGCGCGCCGGCATAGCCGCTCATCAGCAGCACGCGGGTCGCCGGCGCGCGGGCACGGATCTCGGCGGCGAGCTCGAAGCCGTCGAGCATCGGCATCATCACGTCGGACAGCACCAGCTCGGGCGGATCGGCCTGACGTGCGAACAGCGACAACGCGGCACGGCCGTCATGCGCCTCGATGACGCGATAGCCCGCGTCGCGCAGCGACTCGACGACGAGTTCGCGCAGGCCGTCATTGTCCTCGACCACCATCACCCGCGGGCTGCGCGGCGTGCTTGCCTGCGTGTCGGTCGGGATCGCCGGCTCGCTGGGCACGCCGGTGCTGCGCGGCAGCCAGAGATGGACCGCGGTGCCCTCATCGATCACGCTGTCGATCGTCACGAACCCGCCCGACTGGCGCACGAAACCGTCGACCTGGCTGAGCCCGAGTCCGGTGCCGCGACCGACGCCGCGGGTGGTGAAGAAGGGTTCGAGCGCACGCGCCAGCGTCTCTGCCGTCATCCCCGAACCCGTATCGGCGACGGTGATGCGGACATAGTCGCCCGCCTGGGCATGGTGGCTCTGCGCTTCGGTGGCGTCGATCGCGGCGTTGGCGACCGCGATGCTGAGGCGCGGCGGCAGCGCGCGACCGGTCATCGCGTCGCGGCCGTTCATCGCGAGGTTGAGGATCGCGGCCTCGAGCTGCCCCGGATCCGCCTCGATCGGCCACGCGCTCTCCTGGACGATCATCTCGACCCTCGTCGCCTCGCCGGCGGCGTGGCCGATCAGCGAGCGCATGTCGGCGAGCAGGGTCGCCGGCGCGATCGCGCGCGGGGCGAGCCGCTGACGCCGCGCGAAGGCGAGCAGCCGTTGGGTCAGCGTCGCCGCGCGCGTCGCGCCCTCGCGCGCATCGCCGAGTGCGCGCGTCACCCGCGGTATGTCGCCGCGCCCGAGCCGGCGCTCTGCGATGTCGAGATTGCCGACGATGATCGTCAGCAGATTGTTGAAATCGTGCGCGATGCCGCCGGTGAGCTGGCCGAGCGCCTCGAGCTTCTGCGCCTGGATCAGCTCGCGCTCGGCGGCGCGCAGCGCGGTGTCGTCGCGGCCGATGCCGTAGACCTGCGTGCCTTCGCGGCGCAGCTTCCACGAGATCGTGCGCGTGTTGCCGTCCGCGTCGCGATAGTCGAGCGTGAACGCGCTCGCCGTACCGTCCGCGATCGCCCTGAGATCGGGGCGGTCCGCCGGGTCGACGAGGAAATCGCGCATCCGCACGCCGCCCGCCGCCGGCAGCGGTCCGAACACCGCGCGCCATGCGGGGTTGGCCGCGACGACCGTTCCGTCGAGATCGCTGATCAGGATCAAATCGTGGGCGAGCGCCCAGAGCCGGTCGAGCTCGCGGGTCA
>CAZZZX010000272.1:0-4797 GCA_964658585.1 uncultured Novosphingobium sp. | reverse complement strand
ATCCCCGACGACGCCGCCGAGAAGATCACGACCGTCAAGGACGCGATCACCTATATCGACAGCCACAAGGGCTGATCGCCGGCATCGTCCGGCCTTTGCGGCGGACGGGCGACAAGCGCCCGTCGCCGGACAGGCGGGGCTTCGACAGGCTCAGCCCAGACGGGCTGGGCCTGTTTTCGTTGTGGAGAGGATTATGCGCCGCGTCGTCGTCACGGGTCTCGGTCTGGTCACCCCGCTCGGGGCCGATGTCGAGACGGTGTGGAAGAATCTGCTGGCGTCGCGGTCCGGCGCCACGGCGATCACGCGCTTCGATGCGAGCGGCTACAAATGCCGCATCGCCTGCGAGGTCAAGCCGGCCGACCACGAATATGGCTTCGATCCGGGCAAGCGCGTCGATCACAAGGTCCAGCGTCAGGTCGATCCGTTCATCATCTACGGCATCGATGCGGCGGGCCAGGCGCTCGAGGATGCCGGGCTCACCGACATGACGGTCGAGCAGAGCTGGCGGGCGGGCGTATCGATCGGCTCGGGCATCGGCGGCCTGCCGGGGATCGAGAGCGAGTCGCTCGTGCTGCACGAGAAGGGCCCCGGGCGGGTCTCGCCGCATTTCGTCCATGGCCGGCTCATCAACCTGATCTCGGGCCAGGTCTCGATCAAATACGGGTTGCGCGGCCCCAATCACGCGGTCGTCACCGCCTGCTCCACGGGTGCGCACGCGATCGGCGACGCCGCGCGGATGATCGCGATGGACGATGCCGACGTGATGGTGGCGGGCGGCGCGGAGGGGACGGTCTGCCCGATCGGCATCGCCGGCTTCAGCCAGGCGCGAGCACTCTCGACCGGCTTCAACGACACGCCCGAAAAGGCGAGCCGCCCGTACGACAGGGACCGCGACGGCTTCGTGATGGGCGAGGGCGCGGGCGTGGTGGTGCTCGAGGAATATGAGCACGCCAGGGCGCGCGGCGCCACGATCTATGCCGAGGTAATCGGTTACGGCCTGTCGGGCGACGCCTATCACGTCACCGCGCCGCATCCCGATGGCGACGGCGCGTTCCGATCGATGCAGATGGCGCTCCGCAAGTCGGGCCTCGCGCTTGAGGACATCGACTATGTCAACGCGCACGGCACCTCGACGCCGATGGGCGACGAGCTCGAGCTGGGCGCGGTGCGGCGGCTGTTCGGCGATGCGATCGGAAAGCTCTCGATGTCGTCGACCAAGTCCGCGATCGGGCATCTGCTCGGCGGCGCGGGCGCGGTCGAATCGATCTTCTGCATCCTCGCGCTGCGCGACCAGATCGTGCCCCCGACGCTCAATCTCGACAATCCGAGCGAGGCCTGTCTCGGTGTCGATCTCGTCCCGCACGTCGCCAAGCCGCGCTCGGTCAAGGCGGTGCTCAACAATTCGTTCGGCTTTGGTGGCACCAATGCCAGCCTCGTGATGCGCGCGGTGTGATCGCGACCCATATGCGATCCTGATGCGCCGCCTGCTCGCCCTGATCCTGATCGTCGCCGCGCTCGGTCTGGGCGGCGCCTTCTCCCTGTGGCGCGGGGCGGGGCCGTTGCCCGCGCCGACGACGCTGATCGTGCCCGAGGGCGCCACCCTGGCGTCGACCGCGCGCGATCTGCGGCGGATCGGCGCGGTGCGCAACGCCGATCTGTTCCGCGGGCTGGCGCGCCTGTTCGGCACCCGCGATCCGGTGCGCGCGGGCGAGTTCGCGCTGCCCGCGCATGTCAGCGCGCGCGGCGTGCTCGATCTGCTCCAGCACGGCCGGCCGCTGCTCCATCTGGTGACGGTGCCCGAGGGGATGCCCGCGGTGCTCGTCCACGACAAGCTGATGGTGGCGCCTGGTCTCACCGGCGCGCTCGGCCCGCTCGCCGAGGGCTCGCTGCTCCCCGACAGCTATGGCTATCAGCTCGGCGACACGCGGCTCGCGGTCGCGGCGCGGATGCACAAGGCGATGGACGCCACGCTCGCGAAGCTGTGGGCGGGGCGCGCGCCGGGGCTGGCGGTGGCGACGCCGCGCGACGCGCTGATCCTCGCCTCGATCGTCGAGAAGGAGACCGCGCTGCCGCAGGAGCGCGCCACCGTCGCCGCGGTCTATGCCAACCGGCTGCGGCTCGGGATGCCGCTGCAGGCCGATCCCACGATCATCTACCCGATCACGCAGGGACGTCCGCTCGGCCGTCGCATCCGCGAGTCCGAGGTCCATGCGAAGAATGCCTACAACACCTATGCGATGACCGGGCTGCCGGCGGGGCCGATCTGCAATCCCGGCCGCCTCTCGATCGCGGCGGTGCTCCACCCGGCGCCAAGCAAGGCGCTGTATTTCGTCGCCGACGGCAAGGGCGGCCATGTCTTCTCAGACACGCTTGCCGAGCAGGACGCCAATGTGAAGAAATGGTTCGCGATCCGCCATGCCCGGGGCGAAATGTAGGCGCGCAACCGAACGCTGCCCCGATCGTCTCGCTACGCAGCATGGAGTGGAGGCGGCATGGCGGACGCGCATTACGACGTCATCGTGATCGGCTCCGGCCCCGGCGGCGCCAGCCTCGCGCAGCGGCTCGCCAAGACGGGTAAACGCATCCTCATGCTCGAGCGCGGCGACTATCTGCGCCGGAGCGAGACCAACTGGTCGAGCCAGGCGGTCTTCGTCGACGGCGTCTATCAAGCCGACGAGACCTGGACCGACGCCAGGGGCCGCAGCTTCGCGCCGGGGCTGCATTACTACGTCGGCGGCAATTCCAAGGTTTATGGTGCGGCGCTGTTCCGGCTGCGCGAGCGCGACTTTGGCGAGGTGCGTCATGCCGGTGGCGTCTCGCCCGCCTGGCCGCTCGATTATGCCGCGTTCGAGCCCTGGTATGGCGAGGCGGAAGCGCTGTTCGCGGTGCATGGCCAGCGCGGCGAGGATCCGTCCGAACCCTGGGCGAGCACGCCCTATCCGCATCCGCCGGTCAGCCACGAACCCGCGATCGCCGAACTCGCCGAGCGTCTGCGCGCGCAGGGGCTCAACCCGTTCCACCTGCCGCTCGGCATCCTGCTCGACGAGCGGGACGGTCTGCCGACGCAAGCCAGCAAGTGCATCCGCTGCAGCTATTTCGACGGCTTCCCCTGTCCGCTCAACGCCAAGGCGGACGCGCAGGTGATGTGCGTCGACCCGATGCTCGCCGCGCATCCCGATACCGTGACGCTCCTCACCGGCGCCTATGCCGAGCGGCTCGAGACCGATCCGTCCGGCCGCACCGTCACCGGCGTGAATGTCCGGCGCGACGGCGCGGACGAGGTCTACAGCGCGGACATCGTCGTCCTCGCGTGCGGCGCGATCTCGTCCGCGCTGCTGCTGCTGCGATCGGCGAACGACGCGCACCCCAACGGCCTCGCCAACGGCTCGGATCAGGTCGGGCGCAATTACATGCGCCATCACATGAGCGTGCTGATGGCGGTGCTCAAGGAGCCGAACAAGACGGTGTTCCAGAAGACGCTGGCGTTCAGCGACTGGTATTTCGGCGCGGACGACTGGGACTATCCGCTCGGCCTTGTCCAGATGTGCGCGACCGCCCACGCCGACGACGTGCGCGGTCAGGCGTTGCCGAGCTGGCTCGAATGGCTGCCCGAGATGCCGTTCGAGAAGATCGCCGAGCATTCGATGGATTTCTGGCTGCAGGCCGAAGACCTGCCGAGCCCCGACAACCGCGTCCACTACAAGGACGGCAAGGTCCATCTCGACCTGACCGAGACCAATTCCGAGGCGCTCGTTCACCTCAAGCGCAAGCTCAAGGATGCGCTCAACAGGACGCACGGCGCGCACGTCACGCTCGAACGCTCGCTGTATCTCGGCAAGGACATTCCCGAGGGCGGCACCGCGCATCAGGCGGGCACCTGCCGGTTCGGCACCGATCCGGCGACCTCGGTGCTCGACCTCGACTGCAAGGCGCACGAACTCGACAATCTCTACGTCACCGACGCGAGCTTCTTCCCGTCGATCGGCGCGGTGAACCCGACGCTGACGATCGTCGCCAACGCGCTGCGCGTCGCTGCGCATATCGCCGAACGGCTGCGATGAGCGCCGACCAGCTCGTCGTGCCGGCGGTGCGGATCGGGCTGTGGGGCCAGCGCCGGCCGCATCTCGAACTGCCCGGCTATCGCGGTGAGGGTGGCCGCGTGATGTCGGCGGGGTTGCGCGATGTCGCCGCGACGCGGATCGCCTTGGGCTTCGGATCGTGACGGACGTGTGGCCCATTTCCGATGGCTATCGTCATCAGCTCATGTCCGAGCCCTGACGTTTCCGACGCGATCGCGGTCAATTGGTGGTGACGGCGGCGCTCGTATCTTCGGCGGCCCCCGGCGCGGAGCCGAGATGGACGTGGACGCCGCTGTCCGGGTTCGCGCTGGCGCTCTCGTCCGGCGGGGGCATCGCCGCGGGCGGTGCGCCCGCTTCGCCGTGATGGACGCGGACGCCGCCCGCGCCGATCTCGCCGCCGCCGGCGTCCGCGATCGCTTGGCCGCGATGGATCGTCACCGTGCTGCCGTCGCCGACCGCGAAGCGGATCACGTCGCCGGGATCGGCGGCGGGCGTCGTGGCGGCGTCGGCGGGCTCGACACCGGCATAGCCCTGGCGGAAGGCGCTCAGCCCGCCCCAGGCCCCCGGCCAGCGATAGAAGATATGCGCGCCGATCTGCGCGACGCGGGTGAGGCTCGGCGCCCACCACGGCGAGACCGCGGTGGTGTGATAATAGGTGGCGAGGCCGACCGGTGCATAGACGTCGCCGGCGAGCGCGGCGCGCGCGACCAGCCGCGCG
>CAZZZX010000271.1:0-4798 GCA_964658585.1 uncultured Novosphingobium sp. | reverse complement strand
AACGCGTCCCAGCCCTCGGAGAAATCCTTGGAGGCGAACGCCTGGTCGAAGCGTTCGTCGACGCCCCAACGCCCGGCGATCGTCGCCTTGAGCGCGCACAGGCTGTACGGCGCGTTGCCGGCGATCCGCGCGATCATCGTCTCGCCGCACGCCTCGGCCTCGTCGATCGTCTCGACCAGGCCGATGCGCAATGCCTCGGCGGCGTCGATCGTCTCGGATGTGTAGACCAGTCGCGCCGCCTGGCCGGGGCCGACCAGCTTTATCAACGCCTCGAGATCGGGCTGCGGATAGGAGATGCCGAACCGCGCCGGGGTGATCGCGAACTTCGCGTTGGGCGCGGCGACGCGAATGTCGCAGGCATTGGCGAGCGAGACGCCCGCGCCGAAGCAGCCGCCGCGGACGACCGCGAGGGTCGGCTTGTTGGCCCGCCGCAGCCGCGCGAGCGCGCTGGTCATCGCGCCGCGGAACCGCTGGCGCAGTTTCACATTGTCGACCAGCGACGGCATCTCGGCGAGATCGGCGCCGGCGCAGAAACTCTCCGGATCGGCCGAGGCGACGACGATCAACCGCACGTCGCTCGCCGACGCCTCGCCAACCATCTTTTCCAGCTTCGACCAGCTCTCGATCGGGACGGCGTTGCGCTTGCCTCCGCGATCGAGGGTGAGACGGGCGACGCAGCGATCGATCTCGAGCCTGAACATCGTCGCAGGTTGCCGCAAAGCGTTGCCGATGTCACGACGGGATTTACGATCGCGGAGATGGGTTTGGGACACACGACGCGCCGCGAGACCATCGCGCTGATCGGCACCGGACTGGCGTTCGCCGGTGCGGCACGCGCCACGGCGGCGGGCGAGGACTGTCCGTCGCTGGAAACGGTCGACCGGGTCTGCGCGCCGGTGCTCGCGCTGCTTCCGGAAGCCGCACTGCGCGTCGGCCTCGCCGATCCGGCCGCCGCGGCGCGGTGCGACGATCCGTCGGCGGACGGGTCGGCGGCAGTCGCGCTGGCGGTCGCGGGTGCGCGTGCGGCGTTGCCGGTGGCCTGCGATGCGCCCTATGCGATCGCGGCGACCGCCCTGCTCGATGCCGCCAACGCGACGCGCGACATCCGCTACGGGTGTAACGATCCGACCGCGGCGATCCACCGCCCCTATCGCGTCACCGCGTTCGCCGGGCCACATGTCGGGACGACAACCGCGCTCGCGCTATGGCAACCGCCCGCGACACCCGACGATGTCGAGGTCTGGCAGGCCAAGCTCGATGCGCTCGGCGGGGCCTTGCTCGCGGTCGCGCAGGCGCTTCGCGCAGACGAGGCGATGGGCTGCGTCCCGCCGCAACTCACGGCGCGCGCCGCGCTGGCACCGATGGACGCCTTCGCGCTCGTCCGCGCCACGGACCATCCGCTCGTCGCCGCCCTCGCGGCGCGGCTCGGCGAGACGACGGGTCGCGACGCCGCGCTCGCCCGTGCCGCGGCCACGCTCGAGCGACGCGTCCAGCCGGCGATGGCGCTGCTGCGCGATACCGTCGCCGCGTTGACCCGCAAGGGTCGCAGCGAGCCGGGCCTGTGGACGCAGCCGGACGGCGATGCGCTTTACGCCGCCAACGTCGCGCGCGCCGCCGACAGTGCGATGACGCTCGCCGACGCGACCGCGCTCGGCCGCGACGAGGCGAGGCGGATCGGCGTGCTCCTCGACAAGAGGCTGGCGACGCGAGGCTATCGGACGGGTACGCTCGCCGACCGAATCGCTGCGGGCTTCGCGGCACATCCGGCGCTGGTCGCGGCGGACGACGCCACCGGGCGCGAGGCGTTGCGCACCGCCGCCCGGGCGCAGATCGAGGCGGTCCATGCCGATCTGGGGGCGCTGGTGCCGCCCGCGCTCGCTGCGACGCCGGCGCTGCGGGTCGCCGGGCTGCCCGATCTCGGCGCGATCCTGCCCGGCGGTTCGTTCTACGCACCGGCGGCCGGTACGGAGGCGGCGACGCTGTGGCTCGACGATCGCTCGGTGTTCGCGCTGCCCATCCCGGGTGTCGCGCCGCTCGCCTGCCGGCTCGGCCTTCCCGGCGCGCATCTGCTCAACCATGCGGGCACCGGCAGCGCGCGAACCCGGCTCGCGGTCGCCGCAAGATGGCCGGGAATGAGCGGCGGCTGGAGCGGCTATGCCGAACGGCTCGCCGCCGAACAGGGCCTGTTCGCACGCGATCCGTGGGGCGACATCGCGCGGCTATCGGATGAATTGCTGCGTGCGGCGCGTCTGGTCGTCGATATCGGTATCCATCGCGAGCGCTGGCCGCGCGAGCGGGCCGAGGCCGAGATGGTCGCGATGACCGGCGCCAGGCAGACGGCGGCGATCGACCGCATCGTCGCGCTGCCGGGCGAGGCCGCCGCATTCACGATTCCGCAGCAGCGCCTGCTCGATCTGCGCACCGCAGCGCGGAATGCCCGGCGCTTCGATGCGAAGACGTTCGACGCCGCGCTGCTCGCCGGCGGGGCGCGCCCGCTCGCGCTGGTCGAGCGCGAAGCAGGGCGTCGATCCTAACCGTCCCGGGCGGTCACGCCGCCTGGCGGAGCGGCACCGTCTCCACGGTCTCGACGGCCGGCGGCACGATCGCATGGACCTGTGCGGTGCGCACCGGTTTGCGGTCGCGGACGAGGAGACGGCTGGTCACCACCAGCACTGCGGCGCTCGCATAGGCGATCAGCACCGCGACCGGGCTGGCGATCACGCCGACCGCCAGCGCGATGCGCAGATAGAAGGGGTCGAACCCGAAATCCTCGCCGATCGCGGCGCAAACGCCGAACAGATTGTCGCGCTTCGGGGCGGCGGTGGAGGTTGCGGTCATGATCTCGGCTCCGTCATCGGATGGCGGGCTCACCCGCCGGGACGCAAGCTCGATTGCAGCGATCGTGCCAATCGCCGATCGACGGAAATCCGCGCGTTTAAGGCGGGTTTGATAAGGGCCGGATACCAACAAACGGTAAAAATGCCCAAATCCGGACAGTGCGTTCGCTAACGCCCGGCCTTGGCCGCCGCGTTCACCGCGGCCTTCGCGGTCGTGTCCTCGACCGCTTCGGCCATCGCCTCCCAGGCCATGGCGGACCGCGCGTGCATCTCGCGCCGATTGGGAAGATTGGTTGATTCGGCAGCCGCCCACTGGGTCGCTGCGTTCGATCGGTAGGTTTCGGCTGAAGACATACCCCATCATAGCACGGTTTCGCGTCGCGCGCCTCCGCCGCGTTTCCGGGCGTCTGCCGGTCGCATTTGCGGCCCGGACGCGGTTTTCTGTGGTGGCGGCGATCACGTATGTCCGATACGCACACGACGACCGCGGGGAGATGGCCGTCTATGGATTCCGTGCTCTACGTCAGTACCCGACGATATCCCGGTGACGGCATGGCCGAGATCGACGACATCCTCTCCGTATCGCGCAGCCGGAACCATCATCTCGACGTGACCGGCGCACTCGTCGCGACGCCGACCCATTACGCCCAGATGCTCGAAGGGTCCGAGACCGCGCTCGCCGACGTGATGGGCAGCATCCGCGAGGACGATCGCCACGGGGATCTGCTCTACGCCACGCTTCCGGCCAAGCCGCATCGCGAAATGAGCCGCTGGTCGCTCGCCTATATCGGCGATTCGACCTTCGTGTCGGATCTGGTGATCGCGGCCGCAGCGGAGCGGGATACGCGGTCATTCGATACGATCCGCGCGCTCATGCTGATGTTTGCCTAAGGGCGTTTCGCCGGCGCGATCCGGCCGCCGAGCCAGCCCAGGAGCGGCAGCGACGTCAGGAAGGTCAGATGATACCAGGGCGGAAATCGCGGCCAGAGCGCATAATGCTCGGGAATGAAGAGCAGCATCAGGAGGATCCCGCCGCCCAGCGGCGACCAGCCCGTGCGATCGATCGCCCGTGCGACCGCGCCGCCGGCCAGCGAACTCGCACCGCTCATCGCGAGGCGAACGATCATCATCGGCAGCGTGAAGGTCATCGCGGTCTCTACCGCGGCGTAGCCCCGCCAGCCATGCCGCACCGCGAGATTGAGCAGGGTGACGACGACGATCCAGACGACAATCGCAGCGATCGTGCCGAGGATGGGCCGGACCACACGCGTCATGTCTCGCTCCTTCCGCTGCGCGTGGCGGGATCATACTCCAATCCACATATCGGGTCACATGCAACGCGGGCCGGCGCCACGGATCGGCTGGTGACTGGACGACGCGCGAGGCTATGATCCGATATGACCGCTGCGCCCCTCGATACCGCCGCCCATGTCATCCAGCTGGCGCTGACGCCGATCTTCCTGCTCAGCGGCATCGGATCGCTGCTCAACGTCTTTTCCACGCGACTGGCGCGCGTGTCGGATCGCATCCACGCCGTGAACCGCGATCCCGAGGGACATGCCGCAGAGCTCAGTCACCTGCGCCGCCGCTCCCGCGCGCTCGACGCTGCGGTGCTGGCCGCGGCGTTCGCAGGCGGCCTGACCTGCTGCGCGGCGGCGACCCTGTTCTTCGGGGTGCTCCGCGACGCCGCGACCGCCACGCTCCTGTTCGGGTTCTTCGGCGGCGCGCTGCTGTGCGCGATCGCGGCGTTGACCTGCTTCGCGCTCGAGGTCTTCCTGTCCGGCCGATCGATCCGCGAGGCCAGCCGCGACCAGGACGACCGCTGAGCGGCCTCGCGATCCTCGGCCGGCGGCAGGAGGTCGACGGGCGCGCCGGGCATTCCCATATCCGTGCGATCAGCACGATCGCATGCGGCACATGACGTTCACCGGCCAGGTGGACGCATGCTGCTCGATAAAAGC
>CAZZZX010000270.1:0-4809 GCA_964658585.1 uncultured Novosphingobium sp. | reverse complement strand
AGGATCGCCGCCAGCGTGTCGATCATCGCTGCGTAGAGCGCCCCGCGGTCGGCGCGCGGCGCGTCGGGCAGCGCGCCGTTCCAGAACCCCCGGCCATCGACCATCGTCATCAGATAGAAGGGCGCGCCGATGACGTGGGGATCCTCGCACAGCGCGATCGGCCGAGGCACCGGGAAGCCGGTCGGATGGAGCGCCGCGATCAGCCGATATTCGCGCTCGATCGCATGGGCCGAGGGCAGCAGCACGCCGAACGGCTTGCGGCGCAGCACCATCGTCTCCGCGCCGCGGGTCAGCCGGTAGGTCGGGTTGGACTGGCCGCCGGCAAACTTCGCGACGGCGAGCGCGCCCGCGCCCGGCACCGCCGTGGCGAGCCAGTCCGCAAGCGTCGCCTCGTCGAGATCGCTCACCGGGCGCGACCGAACTCGCTGCGCGCGATCGCGCGCTCGTGGACCTCGTCGGGCCCGTCGGCGAGACGAAGCGTGCGGATGTTCGCCCAGGCCGCGGCGAGCTCGAAATCGCCCGACACGCCGGCGGCGCCATGCGCCTGCACCGCGTCGTCGATGATGCGCAGCGCCATGCGCGGCGCCTGCACCTTGACCATCGCGATCTCGTCGCGCGCCGCCTTGTTGCCCGCGCGGTCCATCAGGTCGGCGGCCTTGAGGCAGAGCAGCCGCGTCATCTCGATATCGATCCGCGCCTGCGCGACGCGTTGCTCCCATACCGACTGTTCGGCGAGGCGCTTGCCGAAGGCGACGCGCGACACCAGCCGCCGCGTCATCGCGGCGAGCGCCTCCTCCGCCGCGCCGATCGTGCGCATGCAATGGTGGATGCGCCCCGGTCCGAGCCGCCCCTGCGCGATCTCGAAGCCGCGCCCCTCGCCGAGCAGCAGATTGTCGGCGGGGACGCGGACGTCGACCAGGCTGATCTCGGCATGGCCGTGTGGCGCGTGATCGTAGCCATAGACCGACAGCGTGCGCTCGATGGTGACGCCGGGGGTGGCGAGATCGAGCAGGATCATCGCCTGCTGGCGGTGCGCGTCGGCGTCCGGATCGGTCTTGCCCATCACGATCGCGAGCGTGCAACGCGGATCGCCCGCCCCCGAGGACCACCATTTGCGGCCGTTGACGACATAATGGTCGCCGTCGCGGCGGATCGAGGTGCGGATGTTGGTCGCGTCCGAAGAGGCGACCTCGGGCTCGGTCATCAGGAAGGCGGAGCGGATCTCGCCGTCCATCAGCGGGCGCAGCCAGCGCTCCTTCTGCGCGAGCGTGCCGTAGCGGTGGAGCACCTCCATGTTGCCGGTATCGGGCGCCGAGCAGTTGAACACCTCGGACGCCCAGCTGATGCGGCCCATCTCCTCCGCGCACAGCGCATATTCGAGATTGGTCAGCCGCTCGCCCGAGAAGACGAAGCTGTCGTCGACATGCGGATGCATCCCGGCGGGCGGCATGAACAGGTTCCACAGGCCCGCCGCGCGCGCCTCGCGCTTGAGCGTCTCGATCGTCGGATGGGGCGCCCAGCGATCGCCCGCGGCGAGTTCGCGCGCGATGTCGGGCTGGCGCGGCGCGATCCGCTCCGCGACGAAGGCACGGACCCGCTCGCGGAAACCGCTCTCGCGCTCGGTCAGCCTGAAATCCACCGCCTTCTCCTCGTCCCGGGCGGCCGTGCCCGACCCAATTTGCGGGCGACGTACTCCCTTTTCAAAACGGGGTGAAGCCGTCTGCTGCCATTTTTCGATTCCGTTGCAATGCAAAGCGACTCGTCGCCGGAAACCCGCGCGCATCGACGGTGGCCGGCACCGTGACCGCAGTTCAAATGACGCGACTTGACCGAGCTTGCGGTGGCGCGGCGCGCGGACTTGCGGCATGAAGCGCCATGCGCGGCGCTCCCGATGATCTGATGGCCACCGCTCCGGCGTCCGCCCGGTTCCGGCGCCAGCGCGAGCGGATCCTCGATGCCGCGACCATCTTGCTCAACCGCAGCGGCGTGCGCGGCATGACCTTCGTCGAGGTCGCGCAGGCGCTCGACCTCACCACCACCAGCGTGACCTATTATTTCCGCTACAAGGAGCAGCTCGCCGCGGCGGTGTTCGAGGACAGCCTCGCCCGGCTCGACGCGATGGTCGCCGAGGCGGCGCGCGCGCCGACGCCCGAGGCGCGGGTCGATCGCTACGTCCGGCTCCATTTCGACAGGCACGCGGCGTTTCTGCGCGGGCAGGCGCGGCCGCTCGCCATCCTGTCCGAGATCCGCACGCTCGACGAGGCGGTGCGCGCGCCGCTGCTCGCGCACTATCAGCATGTCTTCCGCGGCGTGCGCGGGTTCTTCGGCGCGACCGGCGATCCCGCCCGCAAGCGCCTGCTCACCGCGCGCGCGCAGATGCTCAACGAGGCGCTGTTCTGGGCGGTGATGTGGCTCGGCCAGTATGCGATCGGCGATTTCGACCGGGTGCGCGCACGGATGGTCGACATCCTGCGTCACGGCATCGCCGCACCGGGCGCACGCTGGGACCCGCCGATCGTCGATCCGGACGGCGGCGGCGGCGACGATGCCGGGCCGGCGGGACGCACCGCCTTCCTGCGCATCGCCACCCGGCTCATCAACGACATCGGTTACCGCGGCGCCTCGATCGAGCGCATCGCCGCCGAGCTCAACGTCACCAAGGGCAGCTTCTATCATCATGTCGACGCCAAGGACGATCTCGTCCTCGAGTGTTTCCGCGACAGCTACCGGCGCGTCCTGCGGATCCACCAGATCGCCGAGGATCGCGGGCTGACCGGCTGGTCGCAGCTCGCCGCCGGCGTCGCCTCGTCGCTCCAGGTGCAGTTCGACGGCGCCTATCCGCTGCTCCGCTCGACCGCGCTGCAGGCGATGCCGCGACCGGTGCGCGAGCGCGCGATCGAGCTCGCGCACCGCACCGCACTGCGGCTGAGCGGGCTGATGGTCGAAGGGATGGCAGAGGGCAGCATCCGCGCGGTCGATCCGCTGATCGCCAGCCAGATCGTCATGTCGACGATCAACTCGGCCTACGATATCCGCGGCTGGGCAGGGCGGCAGCCGCGTGCCGAGGCGATCCGGACCTATGCGTCGGCGCTCGCCACGGGTATCTTCGATGCAGGCTGACAATCGGGAGGAACGCGCGATGGCGACGGCGATCAGGACCGGGAGCGTGACGACCCCCGAGGAGCAGGCGGTGCGGGTCGACCTCGCCGCCGCCTATCGGCTGGTCGCGCTCCAGGGCTGGGACGACCTGATCTTCACCCATCTTTCGGCGCGCGTGCCGGGGCCCGAGCATCACTTCCTCATCAACCCCTACGACATGATTTTCGAGGAGATCACCGCCTCGTCGCTGGTCAAGATCGACGTCGCGGGCAATCCGGTCGGGGCGAGCGCGCATCCGGTCAACCCGGCGGGTTTCACCATCCATTCGGCGCTGCACATGGCGCGCGAGGACGCCGCGGCGGTGATGCACCTCCATACCCCCGCAGGGCAGGCGGTCTCGGCGATGAGCTTCGGGCTGCTGCCCGCCACCCAGACCGCGATGGTCGCCGGATCGGATATCGCCTATCACGACTATGAGGGCATCGCGACCGACCTCGACGAACGCGCGCGGCTGGTCGCGGACCTGGGGGCGCGCCATGTCATGCTGCTGCGCAACCACGGCACGCTGGCGGTCGGCGACAGCGTCGCATCCTGCTTCGTCCGGCTCTATTTCCTCGAGCGCGCCTGCCAGGCGCAGGTGATGATGCTCGCCGCGGGCCGCGACAATCTGGTCGCGCCGGCGGATGGCATCGCGGATCGGGTGGCGCGCCAGTCGCGACCCGAGGCGATGGGGATGGCGGTCAGGCATCTCGCCTGGCCCGCGCTGCTGCGCAAGCTCGACCGCATCGATCCGGGCTTCCGCGACTGAGCGTGCGGACCGCGAGAACGCCGCGACCGGCGCCGGGCGGCATGTTCCGCGCGCTCGGCAACCGCAACTATCGGCTCTGGGCGGCGGGTGCGCTGCTCTCCAACATCGGCACCTGGATGCAGCGCGTCGGCCAGGATTGGCTGGTGCTCGCCGAACTGACCCATCGCAGTGCCGCGACCGTCGGCATCGTGATGGGCTGCCAGTACGGGCCGCAGCTCGTCCTGCTGCCGTTCACCGGGCACGCCGCGGATCGGCTCGACAAGCGGCGCCTCGTGATCGCGACGCAGGCGATCATGGGATCGCTGGCGCTCGGCCTCGGGCTGCTGACGCTGTCGGGGCTGGTGCGGACGTGGCACGTCTACGTCTTCGCGCTGCTGCTCGGTTGCGCCAGCGCGTTCGATGCACCGGCGCGCCAGTCCTTCGTCTCCGAGCTGGTCGGCGAGGAGCTGCTCGCCAATGCGGTGGCGCTCAACTCGACCTCGTTCAACGCCGCGCGGATGATCGGGCCCGCGATCGCCGGGCTGCTGATCGCGCGCGTCGGCACCGGCTGGGTGTTCGTCATCAACGCCGCCTCGTTCGTGCCGGTGGTCGGATCGCTGCTCGCGCTGCGCGTATCCGACCTGCATCGCGATACCAGGCGGGCGGCGGTGCGCGGCGCGATGACCGAGGGCTTCCGCTATATCGGCGCGCGACGCGATCTCAAGGCGGCGCTGCTCGTCCTGCTGCTGGTCGGCACGCTGGGCGCCAACTTCCCGATCTTCATCTCGACGATGGCGGTCAGCGTGTTCCACGCGGGTGCCCGCGGCTACGGCCTGCTCAGTTCGGCGATGGCGGTCGGCGCCGTGACCGGTGCGCTGCTCGCCGCGCGACGCGAGGGACCGAGCATGGCGCTGATCGCGATC
>CAZZZX010000269.1:0-4817 GCA_964658585.1 uncultured Novosphingobium sp. | reverse complement strand
GGCGCGGCGGCCTATGCGGCGCAGACGCCGGAGACGGTGGCGTGACCCCGTTCAGCTTCGCGCGCGCCACCGATGCCGGCGACGCGATCCGCCGCGCCGGTGTGGAGAGCGCGCGCTATCTCGGCGGCGGCACCAACCTCGTCGACCTGATGCGCGAGACGATCGAGCGGCCCGCGGCGCTGGTCGACGTGACCGGCCTGTCCGCCGATATCGACGCGCGTGCCGATGGCAGCCTGCTGATCGGGGCGGCGACGCGCAATACCGCGCTCGCCGAACATCGCGCGGTCCGTACGCGCTATCCGGTGCTGGCGCGCGCGATCCTGGCAGGCGCGTCCGCGCAGATCCGCAACATGGCGACGGTGGGCGGCAACGTGCTGCAGCGTACGCGCTGCACCTATTTCTACGACACCGAAGGATCGCGCTGCAACAAGCGCAGCCCGGGGCAGGGCTGCGACGCGATCGAGGGTTTCAACCGCATCCACGCGATCCTCGGCGCCTCGCCGTCCTGCGTCGCCACGCATCCGTCGGACATGGCGGTGGCGCTCGCCGCACTGGATGCGGTGGTGCATCTGCATGGCAGTGACGGCGCGCGGACGCTGCCGCTGGCCGATCTCTATCGCGCGCCCGGCGGCTCGCCCGACATCGAGACCATGCTCGCCCCCGGCGATCTCATCACCGCGATCGAGCTGCCCGCCACGCCGTGGTTCGCGAACTCGACCTATCGCAAGGTGCGCGACCGGGCGAGCTATGCCTTCGCGCTGGTCTCGGTGGCGGCGGCGCTCCGGATCGACGACGGCATCGTCGGCGACGTCCGGCTCGCGCTCGGCGGCGTCGCGCACAAGCCGTGGCGCGCGCTGACGGCCGAGGCCGCGTTGCGCGGCCAGCCCGCTACCGCGGCCAGTTTCCGCGCGGCGGCGCAAGCCGAACTCGAGGCGGCCGCGCCGCTCGCGCATAACGGGTTCAAGATCGAGCTGGCCGAGCGCATCATCGTCGCGACGCTCGGCGCGCTGGCAGGAGAGATCGCATGAGCATCGTCGGCGACGCGGCCGAGGCGGCGAAGGGATTCGCGCAGGGGCTGATGAAGAAGGCGGTCGAGATCGCGCCCGATCGCTGGATGCCCGGCGGTACGCCCGATCCGCTGATCCGCCACCAGCACGGCCATGTCGGGCGCCCGGTGTCGCGGATCGACGGGCCGCTCAAGGTGCAGGGCGCGGCGCGCTTCGCCGCCGAATTCGCGCCCGAAGGCATGGTCTATGCCGCGGTCGCCTTCTCCTCGATCGCCAAGGGCCGCATCGCGACGCTGGATGTCGCCGCGGCGGAGGCGGCGCCCGGCGTGGTGCTGGTGATGACCCATCGCAATGCGCCGCGGATGCAGCCGATGCCCGCGTTCATGACCTCGGACAAGGCGGCGGGCGGCGACGACCTGCCGGTGATGCAGGACGATCGCATCCACTGGAACGGCCAGCCGATCGCCGTCGTCCTCGCCGGGACGCAGGAGCAGGCGGACCACGCGACGTCGCTGATCCGTGCGACCTATGCGGCGGAGCCCGCGACGACCGCGTTCGCCGCCGCCAAGGCGCAGGGCACCGCGCCGGGCGAATTCCAGGGCGAGCCGCTGCAGCTCGCGATCGGCGATGCCGAGGCCGCGCTCGCCGCGGCGCCGTTCAGGATCGACGCGACCTACCGGACCCCGCGCCACACCCACGCCGCGATCGAGCCGCACGCCGCGACGCTGCTGTGGGAGGGCGACCGGCTGATCGTCCACGACGCCACCCAGGCGGTGACGCACACCGCCTGGTCGCTGGCGCAGATATTCGGGATCGAAGAGACGCAGGTCCACGTCACCTCGCCCTATGTCGGGGGCGGCTTCGGGTCGAAGACGCTGTGGCAGCATCAGGTGCTGAGCGCCGCCGCCGCCAGGCTCGCCGGGCGCCCGGTGCGGATCGCGCTGTCGCGCGAGGGCGTGTTCCGGATCGTCGGCGGTCGCAGCCCCACTGAGCAGCGGGTCGCGATCGGCGCCGGCGCGGACGGCGGCTTCGCGGCGATCATCCATACCGGCACGACGATCATGACGCCGCACAGCGCGATGCCCGAGCCGTTCATCGTCGCGACGCGCAGCGCCTATGCGGCCGAGACCTTCAAGCTCGACGTGCAGGTCGCCAGGATCGATCAGGTCGCCAACACCTTCATGCGCGCGCCCGGCGAGGCGGTCGGCACCTTCGCGCTCGAATGCGCGGTCGACGAGCTTGCCGACGCGATCGGCATCGATCCGATCGAACTGCGCATCCGCAACGAGCCCGACAAGGATCCGACGATGGGCACCCCGTTCTCGTCGCGCAACATCGTCGGCGCCTATCGCAGCGGCGCGGAGCGTTTCGGCTGGGCGGCGCGGCGCGCACCCGGCACGCGGCGCGAGGGCGAATGGCTGGTCGGGCTCGGCTGCGCGACCGGCACCTATCCCTATTACCGGATGCCCGGCGGGATCGCGCGGATGGCGATCGGCCGCGATGGCCATGCCCGCGTCTCGGTCGCCGCGCACGAGATGGGAATGGGCACATCGACCGTCCACACCCAGGTCGCGGCCGAGCGTCTCGGCCTCGCGCTCGACCAGGTGACCGTCGATTATGGCGATTCGTCGCTGCCCGGCGTGTTCCTCGCGGGCGGCTCGCAGCAGACCGCGGCGATCGGCGCGGCGGTGATCGCCGCGCACCGTGCGCTGGTCGTCGAACTGCTCAAGCTCGCGGGCAACGACTCGCCGCTCGCCGGGCTCAAGCCCGACGAGGTCGGCGGACGCGACGGCGGCCTCGCCAGGCTCGACGATCCGGCGGTCCACGAAAGCTACGCCTCGATCCTCGCCCGCGCGCAACGCGACGAGGTGACGGTCGAGGCCGAAGCGCCGGCGCCGATGGAGCATCAGCACTGGTCGATGCATTCCTACAGCGCGATCTTCGTCGAGGCGCGCGTCAACGCCGTCACCGGCGAGACGCGGATCGCGCGTGTGCTCGGCTCGTTCGACTGCGGACGCATCCTCAACGCCAAGACCGCGGCCAGCCAGTTCCGCGGCGGCATCATCATGGGGCTTGGCCTCGCGCTGATGGAAGAGACCGAGTTCGACGAGCGTTCGGGGCGGATCATGAACCCGAGCCTCGCCGAATATCACCTCCCCGTGCACATGGACGTGCCCGCGATCGAGGTGATCTGGAACGATATTCCCGATCCGCATACGCCGATGGGCGCGCACGGGATCGGCGAGATCGGTATCACCGGCACCGGCGCCGCGGTCGCCAACGCGATCTACAACGCGACCGGAAAGCGGATCCGCGACCTGCCGATCACGCTCGACAAGCTGTTGTGAGATCGGGCGGGAGCGGACGGCGCGATCCGTCACCCCGCGCCGCGCCGGTCAGAGCAGCGACCGGATGCTGAACACCACGCGTCCCTTCTCGCGGTTCTCGTAGGCGACGGGATTGGACAGCCCGCACGTCGCCTCGACCTGGAATACGGCCCTGCCCGCGACATGGATGCGCACGCCGCCGCCCACCGATGCGAGGTGCGACGATATGGGATCGAGCCCGAAGCGGCCGCGATACGACACCCGACCGCCGTCGCCGTACACATAGAGTTCCGAACCCTTCAACGGCGCGGGCAGGCCCGTCGCGGGGGCCCAGGCCAGCTCGGCCGACCCGGCATAGCCGTCGTCGCCGGTGACGATCGCCGCCTCGTACGCGCGGCCGAATTCGTCGCCGCCGAGCGCGATCTGTTCGGAGGCCGGCAGATCGTCGCCGGTCGCCTGACCGAAGGCGTTGAGCCGCAGCACGAAACTCTTGCCGATCTGCAGCGTGTCGCCGATGCGGCCGTTGATCTTGCGGAAGCGCTGTTCTGCCTGACCCGGGACGACGCGCGCACCCAGAATGTCGAGACCGAAGCTCGTCGTCGCGCTCAGCGTCAGCTGGTTGCGCTTCCCCGCGATCGTGTAGGCCGCCGCCAGCCGGAGCGCGCGCACGCGGTCGTTGGACAGCGCGACGCCGAGCAGCGCGTTGTCGGTGTCGATCCCGTCGATGCCCGCGGTCAGGTACAGGCTGCTGTCGTAGCGCTTGATGATTGCACGGGTCAGCTGCAGCCCGAACGAGACCGCGTCGCCCTTCAGCGGGACGATCGCGGGGCGGGTGCGCAGGTAGGACAGCGTTCCGGTGATCGCGGTGCCGTCGCTGTCGAGCGGGGCGGTGTAGGCCCCCGCATAATATTGGAAGCGCCGTACGCGGGTGGGCAGCACGACCGTCGTCCTGAGCTGATCCGCGCCCGCGAAGACGCCGTTGAACAGCGCGTCCGCCTCGACCTGCGTGCGTCCGAGCAGCGCGGTGCCGCGATCGTTGATCCCCGCCGCGATCTGGACCGGCTTCTCGCTGACCGGCACGACGAGCGTGACCCCGCCTCGCGTGTCGCCCGCGGCGAAGGCGGGTTGCGCGGTGACGCCGGGCATGTCGCGGATCAGCGAGACGACGCGCTGCAGCGTGGAGGTGTGCAGCGGGCGCTCGCGCTCGAGCCGACGGAGATAGCTGCGGAGCAGGGCGAGGCGCGACTTGCGCAGCCTGCCGCGGATCTCGATCCCGGAGACATAGCCTTCGATCACGGTCAGGCGGAGCACGCCGTCCGCGAAGCTCTGCTCCGGGACGAGCACCGTGTAGAGCGCGACGTCGCTCGCGGCGTAGCGCGATCCGAGCGCGCTCGTGATCGCGGACAATGCCGGATTGTCGACGACGCGGCCCAGGAAGGGCCGATACGCCTTCGAGAGTTCGGCGATCGGCAGGCTCGATCCG
>CAZZZX010000268.1:0-4818 GCA_964658585.1 uncultured Novosphingobium sp. | reverse complement strand
AGGACATGGATCACCACCGCGAGCGCCAGGGTCGGCCACTCGATCCGCGCGCGGGACGGTCCTGACGCTGCAGCGATCATCGACCCTGTCTCTCCTCGGGCGACGCGCCCCGAAGATTGTCTAGTTTAACGATGGGAAATGTTGCGAACAGGCTTTGCTTGATCCCGGCAAAGCTGGTCTTGAGCGCTCACGTGCGGGCGCGGGCTGCAGGCGGTGGCGTGATCCGCATCGTAATCGCGATGTCGAGCCGTCTCGCGGGGCGGCTCGGTGGGTCGTCGTCAAGTCGATTGAGCAGTCGCAATGTATCGTCCGCCCTTATTCATAACATCTCGATCGGACGCGGCGCTATGCTCGCCTTGCCATTTCCAGGCGAATACCCGCCGCGAAACGAGAGGTGCATCATGTCCACAGCAGCTATCGACATTCTCGATCACCAGACCGAACAGGTCATCGGCATCCGACCGCTCCAGCCGACCATCGGCGCGGAGATCGACGGGGTCGATCTGAGCCGGCCGCTGCCCGCCGCGCAGCGCGACGCGATCAAGGCCGCACTCCTGCGGTACAAGGTCCTGTTCTTCCGCGACCAGCCGCTCGACAATGCGCAGCATGCCGCGTTCGCGCGGCAGTTCGGCCCACTCTACACGCATCCGAGCACGCGGCGCGACGAGAAGATCGCGCCGATCCACAAGATCGCCGCGACCGATGCCGCGATCTACGAGAAGCGCATCCATCGCGATGTCGGGCCGGGAGACGCCTATCACAGCGATACGAGCTGGCGGCTCGTGCCGACCTGGGGCGCGGTGCTGCGCGCGGTGACGCTGCCCGAGGTCGGCGGCGACACGATCTGGGTCGATGCCGAACTCGCGTACGAGGGTCTCTCCGCCGAGCTCAAGGAGCGGCTCGACGGGCTCCATGTCACGCATGATTTCCGCGAGGCGCTGACCGGCGCCGGGCACGATTATCCTATCGTCGCGCATCCGGTGGTCCGCACGCATCGCGAGACCGGGCGCAAGATCCTGTGGGTCAACTACACGCAGCATCCGCAGATCCTGGGCGTCGAACTGTCCGAGAGCCGCCTGCTGCTCGACGAGGTGCTGCGCCAGTACAAGCGCCCCGAATTCCAGATCCGCTTCTCGTGGCGGCCCAATTCGGTGGCGTTCTGGGACAATCGCGCTGCGGTCCACTACGCGGTGAAGAATTACGGCGACTTCCCGCGCGTGCTCGAACGCATCCTGATCGAGGACGAGCCGCTGTACGCCGCGCTCTGACGTTTTTTCGCGGTATCTCGGGAAGGGCCGGGCGTCGTCCGGCCCTTGTCGTTCGCCGCGGCCGGCCCCGGCGATGCGTCGGCGACGGCCGGCGCCGGCGAAGAAGGAAATCCCTAGTCCATGCGTAGGATTCCTTTGCTGCCTCGGGCCGCGCCCCGTGCCTAGATCGGCGCTCAGACTCGGACGCGGAGAGTGCGTGTGGCGCATCGCCTGAATCTATCGGGGATCGACGACGACGACGCGCCGATGACCGACGGCCAATATTGGGATATCGACGCGATCGCGCGTGGTCTGGGCGATGCTCGGACGGCGTGGCGGGCCAGCCACGGCCGGCACGCCGAGTATGGCGACGCCGAATTCCCCTCCCGCGGCAGGATCGAGAAGATCACCGCCGCGCTGTGCGGTGCGTTGTTCCCGCTGCGCATGGGACCGAGCTTCGTGCGGCGCCACAACGAGGCCGCGTTCGTCGCGGAAAGCCTGCAGACCGCGCTCAGCCGGCTCTACGGTCAGATCCGGATCGAACTCGGCTATGCGATGCGCGGCGCGTCGTCCGCCGAGGTGGAGCGCGCCGCGGGGCGGATCATCGGCAGCTTCGCCGCCGATCTGCCGGCGCTGCGCGGGCTGCTCGATACCGATGTCGAGGCGGCCTATGCGGGCGACCCCGCCGCGCGCAGCGTCGACGAGGTGCTGCTCTGCTATCCGGGCATCCTGGCGATCATCCATCATCGCCTCGCGCATCGCCTGTTCGCGCTCGGCGCGCCGCTGGTGGCGCGGATCATGGCCGAGGTCGCGCATTCGCTGACCGGTATCGATATCCATCCCGGCGCCAGCATCGGCGCGGGTTTCTTCATCGATCACGGCACCGGCGTCGTCGTCGGCGAGACCAGCATCATCGGCGAGCGGGTGCGACTCTACCAGGCGGTCACGCTCGGCGCGAAGAGCCTGCCGGTCGAGGAGAACGGGCAGGTGGTGAAGGGCGTAGCGCGGCATCCGATCCTGGAGGACGACGTCGTCGTCTATGCCGGCGCGACGATCCTCGGCCGCGTCACGATCGGCAGGGGGGCGGTGATCGGCGGCAATGTCTGGCTGACCGAGAGCGTCGCCGCGGGCAGCGTCATCCATCAGGCGTTCGCCCAGCGCGAGACGTCCGCGGTCGCCAGGGTGCCGACGGGACATGTCGACGCCTCCTGATCGCACCGCCGTGTGACGCGCACGGAACAATCGGCGCCGTTCGCCGCTTCCCGCAGCGGAGGTGACATCATGTCGAAATTCTTTGTTCTCGCGACCCTGCCCGCCCTGATGATCGCGCAGCCGGTGCTCGCGAAAGGCTGTCTGCGCGGTGCCGCGGCGGGCGGCGTCGCGGGTCACTTCGTCGGCAAGGGCCATGCCGTCGCGGGCGCCGCGGTCGGCTGCGTCGTCGCGCACCATCATTACGCCAAGCAGGCCCGCGCCCAGAAGGCCGCCGCACAGCGGGCGCATTGACAGTCTCGCCGGACGAACGCGGCGCCACGCTCGCGCGCACCCGTGCGCTCAAGATGGCGCGGTCGGTCCATGCCTTCGTCCGCGGCAACACCGCGGCCTTCTACGAGTGGCTGATCGCCTCGCCGGTGGCGAAGGACATCCCCGACGGCCCGCCGATCTGGATCTGCGGGGATTGCCATCTCGGCAATCTCGGGCCGCTCGCGGATGCCGACCGGCGGATCGACGTGCAGATCCGCGATCTCGACCAGACCGTGATCGGCAATCCCGCGCACGATCTGATCCGGCTCGGTCTCTCGCTGGAGACCGCGGCGCGCAGTTCGGACCTGCCGGGCGTCACGACCGCGCACATCGTCGAAGCGATGATCGACGGCTATGCGCGCGCGCTGACGCCCGACCCGGACGACGATCCGCCCGAGCCGGACGTCGTGCGCGCGGTGCGGCGGAAGGCGGCGGCGCGCGGCTGGCGCAATCTCGCCAAGGAACGCATCGAGGATGTCGAGCCGAGCATCCCGCTCGGCAAGCGTTTCTGGACGCTCACCACCGACGAGCGGCAGGCGCTCGATGCGCTGTTCGAACGGCCCGAGGTGCGGCGACGCACGCTCGAGCTCGCGCAGCTCGACGACCAGGGCCATATCCGCGTCGTCGATGCGGCCTATTGGCGTAAGGGCTGCTCGTCGCTCGGCAAGCTGCGCTATGCGGTGCTGCTCGGGGTCGCGCAGAAGAAGGGCCGCCGCGAGACGCTCGCGCTGATCGATATCAAGGAGGCGGTGGCCTCGGTCGCCCCCGCCGCGCCCGGTGCCGCGATGCCCGACGATGCGGGCGAACGCGTCGTCGCGGGCGCCAAGGCGCTGTCGCCCAATCTCGGCGAGCGGATGGTCGCCACCCGGCTGCTGTCGAAGCCCGTGGTGCTGCGCGAACTCGCCCCGCAGGATCTCAAGATCGAGATCGAGCAGTTCTCGCGCAAGCAGGCGATCGCGGCGGCGGCGTATCTCGCCTATGTCGTCGGCATGGCGCACGCGCGCCAATTGTCGTCGGAGGCGCGTCTCGCCTGGCGGGACAAGCTGGCCGGCGACGACGATGGCGGCCTGGATGCGCCGGGCTGGCTGTGGCGCAGCATCGTCGATCTCGCCGGGCGGCACGAGACCGCCTATCTCGACCATTGCCGCCGTTTCGCCTTGTCGGCGTGAACTGACGACAGGCCTTCAGGCCGGGACGAAGCCCAGCCGATCCTCGTCGGTATAGACCTGGAAGCGCGCGAGATGCGTCGCGCCGAACGTGGTGGTCAGCGCCACGTCGGTGGCGTCGCGGCCGCGCGCCATCAGGATCCGGCCGCGCCGCGGATAATTGTGCCGCGCGTCGAACGTGTACCACCGGCCGCCGAGATAGACCTCGGTCCATGCCGAGAAATCCATGTCGCCGACGATCGCGGGCAGATCCATGTCGCCCATATAGCCGGTGCAGTAGCGCGCCGGGATGTTCATGCAGCGGCACAGCGTGATCGCGAGGTGCGCATAATCGCGGCACACCCCGGCGCGCTCCTCGTGCGCGTCCCACGCGGTCCGGGTCGGGCGCGCGGTCTTGTAGTCGAACGCGATCCGCTCGTGCGCATAGCGCATGATCGCCTGCACCCGCGCCCATCCCGGCGGGATCGCGCCGAACAGCGCCCAGGCGATCGGCGACAGGCGATCGGTCTCGCAATAGCGGCTGCCGAGCAGGTACAGCATCGCCTCGTCGGGTAGATCCTCGATCGCGTGCTGCTCGGCCTCGGGCGCGACTGCATCGGGCACGAACGCGTCCTCGATGACGAAGCCGGTCGAGATGGTGATGCCGCCGGCCGGGATCGTCAGCCGCGTGCAGATGTTCCCGAACGTGTCGACATAGTCGTACAACGGCACGTCGGGCGTCGTCATGATCCGCTGCGGCGTCCTGAGGTCGCGGTTGCGTGACGGATGGACGCTCAGGCTGGCGAGCATCGGCACGGGTTGCGTCGTCTCGAAACTGATATCGTAGCCGGCTCGGATCAACATCGACAGGATTCCGTGAATCGTTCTTGGATCATTCGGGCGGT
>CAZZZX010000267.1:0-4831 GCA_964658585.1 uncultured Novosphingobium sp. | reverse complement strand
GAGGCCGCGCCATGAAGGGCGACGCCAAGGTCATCGAGCTGCTCAACATCGCGCTCAAGAACGAACTCACCGCGATCAATCAGTATTGGCTGCACTACCGGATGCTCGAGCATTGGGGCGTGGCGAAACTCGCCGATTTCGAGCGCCACGAGTCGATCGACGAGATGAAGCACGCCGACTGGCTGTCGGAGCGGATCCTGTTCCTCGAAGGGCTGCCCAATTTCCAGCTGCTCGGCCGGCTACGCGTCGGCGAGACGGTGGAGGAAATCCTCAAGTCCGACATGGCGCTGGAGGAAGAGGCGATCCCGACCCTGCGCGACGGCATGGCGCAGGCCGAAAGCGTGCGCGATTACGTCAGCCGCGATCTGTTCGGGCGGATCCTCGCGAACGAGGAGGAGCATGTCGACTATCTCGAGAAGCAGTTCGATCTCATCAACCTGATGGGCATCCAGAACTACGTCCAGCTCCAGTCCAAGCCCGCCAGCGAGGACGGCGCCTCGACCGGAGCGTGAAGGGTTCCGGCGCGGCGCCTCAGCGCTGCGCCAGCCCGAAGCCCGCCGCGGGCCGCCGACCGAAGCCGCCGCCGACAGGCCGGCGTTCGAGCACCGGGCTGATCTCGCGGTCGAACAGCTTGAGCGTCTCGTCGAACAGCGGGCGCATCTCGACGACGCGCTCGATCAGTTCGTCGGGAGCCTCGCGCGCCTCGACGCAGCGGCGCGCCACGGTCTCGATCTCCTCGGCGAGCGCGGCGAGCGGCTCGGCGCCGAACTGGCGTGATTCGCCCTTGAGCGTGTGCGCGGGGAGCACCAGCCCCGCGGCGTTGCGCTCGCGGATCGCCTGCTCGATCGCGCTCACCGCCTTGATGCCGTCCTCGCGAAAATAGCCGAGAATGCGCACGAACGCGGCGCCGAGTTCGGCTCGCGCGCGGGCGAACACGCTCCAATCGACCAGCTCTGCAGCCTCGTACGGCACAGGCTCAACCCCTTTTCCACGCTTCCCATCGGCTTATGACGCGATGGCGGTAAAGAGAGTGTTACCGCGGCGATCCTGAGACGCCCACGATTAGACAGAAGTCGAACGCAGACCCCGCGCTACAGCGCCGCCAGGACGGCATCGCCCATCTGCGCCGTGGTCACGGCGCCGCCGAGATCGGCGGTACGATGCCCGGCGGCGAGCGCGGCCGCCACCCCCGCCTCGATCCGGTCGGCCTCCGCCGCCATGTCGAGCGAATAGCGCAGCATCATCGCCGCCGACAGGATCGTCGCCAGCGGGTTGGCCCTGCCCTGCCCGGCGATATCGGGCGCGGAGCCGTGGATCGGCTCGTAGAGCCCCTTGCTGGCGGCATCGAGCGAGGCCGAGGGCAGCATCCCGATCGATCCCGCGCACATGCTCGCCTGATCCGAGAGGATGTCGCCGAACAGGTTGCCGGTGACGATCACGTCGAAATGGCCGGGATTGCGCACCAGCTGCATCGCGGCATTGTCGACATACATGTGCTCGAGCACCACCTCGGGATAGTCCGCGGCGATCTCGGTCACCACGTCGCGCCACAGCTGCGAGGTCTCGAGCACATTGGCCTTGTCGACCGAGCAGAGCCGCCGGCCGCGCGCCATCGCGGTGCGGAAGCCGACATGCGCGATGCGCGCGACCTCGTCCTCGTCATAGCTCATCACGTCATAGCCCTGGCGGCGGCCGGCGGCGGTGGTGCGCATCCCCTTCTCGCCGAAATAGACGTCGCCGTTGAGTTCGCGCACGATCACCATGTCGATCGCGCGCGCGATCTCGGGACGCAGCGCGGAAGCGTCGGCAAGCTCGGGAAAGAGCCTGGCGGGGCGCAGATTGGCGAACAGGGACAATTCCTTGCGCAGGCCGAGGATCGCCTGCTCGGGACGCAGCGCGCGCTCGAGGCCGTCGCACGCGGGATCGCCGACCGCGCCGAACAGGATCGCATCCGCGCGCCGCGCGAGATCGAGCGTCGCGGGCGGCAGCGGGTGGCCCTCGGCGCGCCAGCCCGCCGCACCGACCGGCGCCGCCTCGAACGTCAGCCGGTCGGTCACCGCATCCAGCACGCGGCGCGTCTCGCCGATCACCTCGGGTCCGATCCCGTCCCCGGGCAGCAGCGCGATCAGCATGATGTCTCCCTCGTCAGCCGAGCAGCCGGCGCAGCCGCACGACGAGCCGCTCGCGGGCATCGAAGGCATGGCCGCGGCGGTCCGCGAAGACGTCGCGGTGGAGATAGGTGCCGCTCGCGTCAAGCGCGGCGAGCAGCACCGGCCAGGCGGCGTCCGAAGGCGGCGCATCGGGGGGAAGATCGGCATAGCCGAGCTCGGCGACGGTGAGCGTCTCGAAACGGACCAGCGCCGCCACCCAGCCGCGCGCGGACGGGGCGTGTTCGATCGCGCCGAGCATCCCGTCGAGCGCGGCATGGAGACGCGGATAGGGCTGGCCCTCGGGCAGCGCCGTGGCGGCGAGCGCGGTCACCCATTCGATCGCGGCGGCGGGCAGCGGCTCGGCATGGAGGCCGGCACGGCTGTGCGCGAGCTCGACGGCGAGCGAGGGGAGCTGATCCTCGGTGCGCGCGCGGAACGCCGCGGCGACGGTGTTGCCCGCCATCAGCACCGGCCGCATCCGCCGCGACCGCCCGCCCCGCACATAGCCCGCAAGCAGCCCCGCCTCGGCGGTGAGCAGCCGCGCGACGACGTTGTTCTCGCCATGCGCGCGCACCGCGCAGACGATGGCGGTGGTGGAAAGGTGCACGCTTCAGCTCCTCCCCGCCAGGGGGGGGCCGGGGCCGACGGTTCGGCAGCGCGACACCCCACCCATGCGGCTCAGGCCCCCGGCACCGCCCCATGGATCGCGCCAATGTGGCGCTGGACGATCAGATGCGTCTCGGCGCCCATCGCGCGGATCGCGGGGGTGCCGCCGGCGGTCGATTCCTCGAGGAACGCCGCGCCGTCGGCATCGTGGAGCGTCGCCAGCTCGCTCATATAGGCGCGGTCGAACGCCGGGCCCGACAGACCCTGCAACGTCGCGAGCTTGCCCGCGAACTCGGCATTGGCGGTCGCTGGCACCGCGATCCCCTCGGCGGCGGCGACGCTCTTGAGCTTGGCACCGACGAGCATGTGGTCGTGGACCTCCATCGCCGCGACGTCGCGGATGTCCTGCGTCGAGCCCCTGGTCATCGCGAGCCTGCCCGCGGCGACCTCGAACATCCCGCCCTGCCCGACCTTGGCGACGAAGGCGCGGTCGCCCGGCGGCGCGGCGGCGGCGTGCACGGCGGTGGCGGCGAACATCGCGAGCGACAGGGCAAGCGGCAGGGTCGGTTTCATCGATCGTCTCCGGCTGGGGATGCCGGCTCAATCCCCTCGGGGCCACGCCTGTTCCGTCAGCCGCGCGGATGGAAATGATCGTGGATGCCCTGCGCCATCGTCCGGGAGATGCCCGGCGCCTTTTCGAGATCCTCGAGCCCCGCGCCGCGCACCGCCTTGGCCGAGCCGAAATGCATCAGCAGCGCCTTCTTGCGCGCCGGGCCGATGCCGGGAACGTCGTCGAGCGGATTGGCCGCCATCGAGGCGGCGCGGCGCGTGCGGTGCGCGCCGATCGCGAAGCGGTGCGCCTCGTCGCGCAGCCGCTGGAGATAGAAGAGCGTCGGCGAGTTGAGCGGCAGCATCGATTCGCGCCCGTCGGGCAGATGGAAATGCTCGCGCCCGGCATTGCGGTCCGGCCCCTTGGAGATGCCGACCACCGGCACGTCCTCGACGCCCGCCTCCTGCAAGGTCCGGAACACCGCCGAGACCTGACCCTTGCCGCCGTCGATCAGCAGCAGGTCGGGCCATTCGTCGGTGCGCCGATCGGGATCGTCCTTCTCGAGCCGGGCGAAGCGGCGTTCGAGCACCTCGCGCATCATCGCGAAATCGTCGCCCGGCGCGGTCTCGGGGCGCTTGATGTTGAACTTGCGATAGGCCGATTTGCGCATCCCCTCGGGGCCCGCGACGATCATCGCACCGACCATGTTGGTGCCCATGATATGGCTGTTGTCGTAGACCTCGATGCGGCGCGGCGGCTCGGGCAGCTCGAACAGCTCGGCGATCTCGCGCAGGATCTTGCCCTGCGTGGTCGATTCGGCGAGATGCCGGTCGAGCGCCTCCTCGGCGTTGCGCGTCGCCTGCGCGAGCAGCCGGCGCTGCTCGCCGCGTTGCGGACGGCGCAGATCCACCTTCCGCCCGGCGCGTTCGGACAGTGCCTCGGCGAGCAGCGCCCCCTCCTCGAGATCACGGTCGATCAGCACCGCGCGCGCGGGCGGCACCTCCTCGTAGAACTGCGCGAGGAAGCTCTGCAGCACCTCGGTCGGCTCGACCTCGGCGGTGTGCGCGGGGAAGAAGCTGCGATGCCCCCAGTTCTGGCCGCCACGGATGAAGAAGGCCTGCAGGCAGGTGACGCCGCTGCGGCAGGCGAGCGCCCACACGTCCGCGTCGGATACACCCTCGGCGTTGATCGCCTGCGCGCCCTGGATGTAGGTGAGCGCGCGCAGCCGGTCGCGCAGCACCGCGGCGAGCTCGAAGTCCATCGCCTCGGCGGCAGCGGCCATCTGGTTGCCGAGCTTCTGCTGAACCTGGGTCGACTTGCCGCCGAGGAACGCCTTGGCGTCGTCGACCAGCTCGGCATAGGCGGCCTTGTCGATCCGATCGACGCACGGCGCCGAGCAGCGCTTGATCTGGTGGAGCAGGCAGGGCCGCGAACGGTTGGCGAAGAAGCTGTCGGTGCAGCTGCGCAGCAGGAACAGCTTCTGCAGCGCGGTGAGCGTCTTGCGGACCGCGCCGGCGCCGGCGAA
>CAZZZX010000266.1:0-4832 GCA_964658585.1 uncultured Novosphingobium sp. | reverse complement strand
ATGGTTTCGACGGCTTCCGCTTCCGGTTCGGCATTCGCCGCCTCGGCGGGTTCCGGAACCTGCTCCTCGGTCGCGTATTTGTCCTGAATCGCCGCCCAATCCGCTGCCATCGAGGCATCGACGTCTTTATCGCTCAAGGCCATGGGGTTCTCCCGTTATCGACCACGAAATACGCGGCGCACCCGCTCGGGCGCTTCTGCCCAAGCGCGATGCGCCATTCGCTCTGCCAACCCGTCGAGCTTTCGCTCGCGCTCGGCCTGAATCTTTGCCGCTTCCTTCGCCTCCTGCTCGCGGCCCTCGTAGGGGCGGCAGCGGTTGCGCTTTAGGTCCTCACGGCGGGCTTTCCGGCCCTCGATCCACCGGCCGTCAATCGGGGACTCGTAGCCGGGAAGGTCGGGCTGGATGAAATGCACCCGATCGGAGGGCGCGTCCACGCCGATCTCCACCATCTCCTTTGAAATGGGGTCGTAGCGGAAACGGCGCCTCATTGGATCCCCTGAACCGCGGTGTGATCGGCGACCGGCATCACGGCGGGATCGGCCTGCTTCTGCGCGCCGATGGTCGCAACGATGATGCGCACGGCGGCATCTAGCTTCGCTTGCATCATCTCGAAGTCCTGTTTGCGCAGCGAGCGCTGCTCCTCAAGAATCTGCTCCTCGCGATTCTGCTGGGCCTGGGCCTGCTGCTGAACCTGCGCGACATGCGCATCCAAATCCGCCTTGATCTTCGCGACTTGGATATCCGCCTGCGCTTTGGCCTGAGTTTGCTGGATGGCAGCCTGAGCCTCGCCGGCATTCGGGTCCGGAGGTGGTTTCGGCGCCTGCATCTTGTCGAAGGCGTCCTCCACCACTGATCCCAAGCGTGCACGGCGGATGACTGCCATGATCAGTTGCTTGGCGGAATCGACCGGAAGCACGCCCTGGGTGACCATCGGCGCCAGTTCCTGCATCGTCTGGCTGACCGAGGTCAGCACCTGCGAGAGTCCTTGCATATCCGATGAGAGCGTTGCCGCGATCGTCGAATCCGTCTCGACGTCGATCTTGTACTGCTGCATCTTCTCAGAACGCATCACGCCCAAGATGTCTTCCCACGTCGGCATCTGCAGCATCGCCGGATCCATCGGCGCAGGACTTGGCGCCCCGGGAGGAGCGCCGGGCGGCATCCCGGGCGCATTGGGGAGTTGCGCCTGCTGTGCCATTGCCTGCTGATGCTGAAACATCGCGATCATCGACGCCTTCTGCTGCGCGGTCGGGAATTTCAGTTCCGTCATGCGCTCGAAGGTTTCCGGTGAGAACTTCTCGCCCATCGCCGCAGCGGCTAGGCGGAACAGATCGCGGGCATAGCGGGCGACTTCCTTCTGCATCCGCTGCAATCGCACCGAGCCATAGTTCGATTTGATCTGTTGCGCGGTTGCCGTCTCATTCGGGTCGGTCGCGCCACGGATGATGTCCGAGATCCCGAGCAGCTCGTCGATAATCGCCTTCTGCCGGTCGCGGGCATCGTATAGCGCTTGGAGTACTTCGGCGTTCTTCTCGACTGGAACCCAGGCAAAGGCCTTATCCAAGCCTCCGTCCAGCCACTGTTGGGCGTTCTGGACCGGAATCATGTCATTGTCATCGCTCGCCAAGATGTCGGAGATCTCCGTCATCCGCGAGTCGTACGCGCCCCGCAACCGGAGCGAGTTCACGATCTTGTTGATGCGTCCCGAGAGCTTGTCGAGCTCGTTTGCCTGGTCCTCGTAGAGATTGAACAGCGGAATCGGCAGCAGCGAGGCGGTGTTTTCCACGATCGAAAGCGGCCGCGGGCTGGGGAAAAATCCATCGAGGTCCAGCGGCGGCTCGCCTTCGGGATTCGCGAGCGGGAATAGCAGCACCTGCAAGTCGTCGTGCAGGAAGAACACGCGCTCTCCCAATTTGTCCCAGATTTCCCAGAACTCGGCGACCTTTTGCGTCTCGCCTAGATCCTGATCTGGTTTGTTCGGGTCATCGGAGGTCGGCGGCGCGAACTTGATCGATTCGACCGCCTTCTGACCAAATTTCTCCTCGGCATCCGGCCTTGAGAGCTTGTGCCGGTAGGCGACCCACGGAACCTCGGGCCATACCCGGCCGTAACCGTGGCGGAAATCGCGCCAATCGACATGCTCAAGGCAGACCCATTCGGACTCCAGTACTTCGTCCGGTTCGACGGCGTCAAGGTTTTCCGGTTTGGCAACGTCCGATACCGGCGGCGCACCGTCATCCTCGGAATCACTGCCCTCGCCCGGGTCATCGGCTGATTTGGCCAACTGCGTTGCAATCTTCGGCACATAGCGGATGCGCGAGACGCCGCGACCGACCAGCAACGCATCCAGCACGTCGTTCTTAATGGAATCGTCGGTCTCATCGCCATCGACGAACACGGAGAGCGAGCGCTCCAAGACCTCGGAGACTGCCTTGCCTACCAGATCTGCATCGCGAAACCGCCGGCGCACGTCCGGATTCGGCTTCGAGTTGTAGATCGCTGGCCGCAGGATCTCTGTGTTCGACCAGAGCACGTTGAACCGGTTGCGTTTCTTCTCCTCGCCTCGGTAGCGCTTGATGATCTTGTCGGCGTCGTTCGTCCAGTCGCGCTCGCGTTTCTTGGCGAGCTGCAATTCCTTTTTCCAGCGCCGAGCGTCCAGCTCCTGCTTGCGCTGGTCCGCATCGGCTGCTTCGATCACGAATCAGGCCAGATTGATCAGATTGGTCGCCGTGGTCGAGGCGTCCACGATGCCTTGGTTCAACTCAATGTTGAGCACTGTACCGACCGGCGGCGCCGTAAACGTCACGAGCGCGCCACCAACGGCAGAGGCAACGACGACATTGCCAGCGCCACCGACGTAGATCGCTCGGCAGGTCACGGGCGTCGTGCTTGAGGGCGTGATCGCCTTGAAGCTCGAATAGGTTCCACCCAGCCAATTCTGCATGTCAGATCTCCGCCAAGCGCTTCTTCTGCGCCCGCTTCAGTAGTTCGTTGATGGATAAATCGGTTTCGAATTTCGGCTTCGGCGTTCCCGGCGCATCACGCACCCAAGGCCTCGACATGACGCCATAGCGCAGTGCATCGCAATTGCTTGCGACGAGCCCCTCGGCATCAAGCCAGCCGGTCTTAGATGGAATGCACCAGACGTCGTGCCGCGCGGTCAGCAGCTCGACGCGCACGCAGAGCGCGTGCTTTGCAGTTTTGGTGACAGAATCGCGAGCGACTTGCCGCGATACCGCTCGCCTCATAAGGCTTCCCGCATTGCTGGCACACCAGCACAACGCGCGCCGCCACACTCGGGCCAATACTCCACTCCCAGTGTTTCGTATGCCATTGGCGGCCGCGCTCACTACCGTGCCATGCCGCTGCGGCGTTTCGGGCGGCGAGCCCGATGACACTATCGACGCCGTGAAGGGACAAATGATCGAATTCAGCAATCGCCCGTAGGTTGTCAGGCCGATTGTTGTCTCGATCCTCATCGATATGATGAACGTGAGCGCCTTGAGGCACAGGTCCATGGAAATGCTCAAACACCACGCGACGCAGTCGAACGCCGCGGCGCTGGAAGTAAGGGCCGCAGCGATAATATCGAACGCCTCGAAATTCTTGGATCGTGGTGCTGACAACACGCGGCGATTCGCTAAATTCTGAGCCTGAACCCATGCGCCACCGCTCGTGAGGAATTGATGGTCGGGCGTGCAAACAACGCTGCGCCCGTCCTCCAATTTTACCCGCACTACAGCCGTATCGCTACGCGTTTTTGTGCCAATGGTCTCGATCGATTCGCCGTTTACAATCGTGCCAGTTGCGAAGCAAGCATGATCCTCAGAATCGGTGTCGACGTCCTCCGCACGGTGCGGGTCGTGTTGCAATGCTGGAAGCGTGCGGATCAGGTGCGTGATGGTCGAGAACAGGTACAGCATCGGTTTGCCGCCCTCGCCTACCAGCCGCTGTCTCACCTGATCCCAACCACCCATCGCGCCTTGGCGTGCGACTCGAGCATTGTCAGCGCGTCGGAAGTTCAACCCCAACCGCTCGGCGATGGAAGGACCACCATCCTGCGAAAATGCCGCGGGGTCCAAGACCTCATCGGCCATCTTCTCATCGCCATCGAGTTTGCGGATTCCCTCGCCCACCGCATTGGCCGTCATTTTGCAGCCAACGTTCGGCTCACCGTTCCAGCCGTACCACTCGCGGTAGCAAACGAGCGCGCCTCGAGGAATGGCTGGAATACTGCCGTCGCTGACCGCGAACCAAATAACGCAAAAGGGTTTCGCGCTACCCCAGTCCATCGCTCGAATGCGCGCCCAATGAGCCGGAATCTCGAAAGGCGCGATGACGTGCTTGTCGAGGCTGAATTCGGGGAAATACGCCCCCTCAATCACGCTCCAATCGCCCTCAAGCCATGCCTTGACCAAGTTCTCAGAGCCGACCAGATACAGCCGGTTCACATAGCCCGGGTCCTTGGCGAGCAAGATACGGTTGTCGGCTATACGGCTCGGGATGTAGACCGCGTGATGCTCAGCCCCATTCGGCAGTTTTCGCACCAGTCGCTGAAACCCGGTCGGCGCGGGATCGATGTACCGCTGCTTGATCCACTGGTGCCCAGGACCGCCTGGGTTCGCTGAGAGCATCAGCTGGATCGGAACGCCCGCAGAGGATCGGAGACAGCCGAACAGCCGATCTATCGGTGCAGGCAAAGGATAGTTGCCCGCCTCCTCTACCGCAGCGTCTGAGAGCGACTGCCCTTGGTATTTCTCGGCATCGACGGTCGATTCCAAGGGGCGGAATCTAAGCCTGCCGCCATGTGGCATGGAGAACTGCTTTTTCTG
>CAZZZX010000265.1:0-4839 GCA_964658585.1 uncultured Novosphingobium sp. | reverse complement strand
TCGCCGGCGAGCGCGAGAAGCTGCTCCGCATGGAAGAGGCGATCGGCCGGCGCGTGATCGGGCAGGCGGAGGCCGTCGCGGCGGTGGCGCGCGCGGTCCGGCGGTCACGCGCCGGGCTGCAGGACCCCAACCGCCCGCTCGGCTCGTTCCTGTTCCTCGGGCCGACCGGCGTCGGCAAGACCGAGCTGGCGCGGGCGCTCGCCGGCTTCCTGTTCGACGACGACACCGCGATGGTGCGGATCGACATGAGCGAGTTCATGGAGAAGCATTCGGTCGCCCGCCTGATCGGCGCGCCGCCGGGCTATGTCGGCTACGAGGAGGGCGGCGTGCTCACCGAGGCGGTGCGCCGCCGGCCCTACCAGGTGATCCTGTTCGACGAGGTCGAGAAGGCGCATGGCGATGTCTTCAACATCCTGCTGCAGGTGCTCGACGACGGTCGCCTGACCGATGGCCAGGGCCGAACCGTCGACTTCACCAACTCGATCATCATCCTGACCTCGAACCTCGGCTCGCAATACCTGACCCAGGTCGCGGACGATCAGCCGGTGTCGAGCGTCGAACCGCAGGTGATGGAGGTGGTGCGCACGCACTTCCGCCCCGAATTCCTCAACCGGCTCGACGACATCATCCTGTTCCACCGGCTCGGCGCCGCGCATATGGGGCCGATCGTCGACATCCAGGTGGCGCGCCTGCAGACGCTGCTGCACGATCGCAAGATCGCGCTGACGCTCACCGACGCGGCGCGCGCCTGGCTGGGCCGGGTCGGCTATGATCCGGTCTACGGCGCGCGACCGCTCAAGCGCGCGGTGCAGCGCTACCTCCAGGACCCGCTCGCCGAGCATATCCTCCAGGGCGACGTGCTGGACGGCGCCGCGATCGCGGTCGACGAGGGCGATGGCGGACTGGCGATGAAGGTCGGCTAAAGCAGACCCGCATCACTCCAATCAGCCGTAGACGCCTGATCTATCGAGCGACATCGTCAGTTGTGAGAATATCCGCGATCGTCCTGCGCGTGCTTGACCGCGTCACGCTGCTGGACAGCGGCCTCGCGCCATTGCGCCTTCGTCATGCAGACCTTGTGGCCGCCCAGTCGGGTACCGGTCGTGTCTTCGTGCTGGCAGATAATCTTGTCGTCGGGATTGGCCTTGGCCGTCGCCACCGCAGCCGGTGCGAGGGTGGTCGCGGCTGGAACCGTCGTGGCAGCCGGAGCGGCCGCGGTCTGAAGCGCGGCGAGAACGATATACGCGATCATGATGGACACTCTCGAAAACCTAGATTACACATATCGCAGCACGAAAAGGCATCGGTGTCGAGCCTGTTTTCCCAGGCTGTGAAGACCGCAGCCGGTTGCGATGCCCGAAACCGCGGCGGCGTCACCGATGCGCAAGATCGATGCCGCCGTCACATCGCATAACGAAACCGCTCGGCCCAAGGCGCCAGGACCGGGAGCACGGGCTCGAGCGCATCGCGGTACCGCTCCCAGCGGCCGACCGCCCGAGCATAGATCGGTTCGGTGACCTGCGCGTAGCTTGGCGTACTTATCAAGGTGCGCGCCGCCGCGGTTCGTTCATGGTCGAGCGCGCCGGCGTGCCAATCGAGCCCGAGATAGTCCATCACCGGCCGCAGCACTGCCTCGCGATCCGCGACGACATCCTCGTACCGCACGGTGTGAACCCGGATCGGCAGCACGTCGCGACACTGTTGCCAGTTCCGGAACGCGAGATCGTAGGTCTCCGCCGTGCTGCCGAGATCGAGGAAATTGGCCATCGCGTTGTTGAGCTTGAACGTCGCGATGAAGCAGCTCAGCACGGCGTCGCAGGGATGACGCAACGCCAGGATGAAGCGCGCATCCGGAAACAGCCGATGGATCAGCGGCACCTTGTTCAAATTCATCGGCAGTTTGTCGACGAGCACGCGCCCCGGCCGCCAATCGCTGCGCGCCTGCACTTCCGCGAAATAGCGCGCGCGTGCCGCGGCCCGCCCTCGATCGTCCAGCGCGGCCAGACGGTGCAGATCGCCGATCATATCCTCGGCGATCCTGAGCGGCGGCAACTCCTCGAGAACGTCGACCTCGGGGTGTCCCATCAGTAGCGTGTCGAGCAGGGTGGTGCCCGAACGCGGGAAACCGACCAGGAACACCGGCGCAGGTGTCTCCGCCGCCAGTGGAGACAAAGCGCTCCAGCCGCGATGCCATGCGGGCGTAACGGTATCGATCGAGCGGCGGATCCCGTTCCGGTAATCGACCGCGCGCGCCAGAGGATCGGTCGGATCGCGCGCGTTGAGCCGGTTCATTTCCACGAACGCGGCGAAGGCGCGCGTCGCGTCACCGAGGCGATCGTAGCATTGCCCGATCAGTTGCGCCCGCCGCCCCGGCTCGATCGTCTCGGGCACCGCGAGTGCGGCCGCCAGCGCGTCGGCGAACCGCCGTTCGCGCCGCAGCGCCAGCGCCTGCAGGAAACCGAGCGCGCCGGACTCGACGCCGATCGTCTCCGCCGCGCGCACCAGCGCGGCCAGCTCGTCGGTGCGATTGCTCCGCTCGTACAGGATCGCGAGTTCGATATGCGCCTCGGCATGGGCCGGATCGAGCGCAAGCGCGCGCTTGAACTGCGCTTCGGCACGCGCATGATCGAACGTCGCGACGCAGATCTCGCCGAGCCGCACCGCGATGATCGCATCTTCGGGGGCGAGCGCCGCCGCCTTGTCCAGCGCCGCGAGCGCCTCGTCGTCCCGGTGAAGGCCGGTGAGCAGGCTGCCGAGATCGCCGAGCGGCTGCGATGCGTCGGGGAAATCCCGCACACAGGCTTGATAATAGGCGACCGCTTCGGCCTCGCCGGCGCTCTCGGCGACGGCGGCGGCATGATTGAGACGGATCGACAGCAGGTCGGGCCGCAGCGCCACCGCGCGATCGAGCGCGGCGCGAGCGCCAAGCTTGTCGCCCGCCTCGCTCCGCGCATTGCCGAGGTTGTTCCAGCTCTCGAAATCGCCTGGCACGAGGGCGACGACCCTCGCATAGCTCTCGACCGCACCGGCGGCATCGCCGCGGACCTGCTGGAGATGACCGCGCAATCGCCACAGCCGTGCCGAGGGATCGCGTGCGGCCTGGTCGGGCGTCAGATGGCCCCATGCCTCGTCGCCCCGGCCTGCCTCGACAAGCGCCTGCGCGAGATTGGCACGCGTCGCGAGATCGTCGGGCATCGCGGCGAGCGCGGCGCCGAGATGCGCGATACCCGTCGCGAGATCGCCGGCCCGGCAGGCGAGCATCCCGGCGAGTCCCTCGAGTGCCGCCCGATCGCGTCCCTCATCGAGCGCGCCGGTCACCGTCGCCATCGCCCCGGCATGGTCGCCGCCCCGCGCCTGCGCGAACGCACGACGGATTACCTCGATGGTCCGCGGGTCCGCGGGCGCGGTCGTCGTCATGGGTGGGGTGCCGCGACGTCGAACGCGACGGTCATCCGCTCGCCCGCCGCGAACGGACGGGTGCCGTGCCACATCGTCGAGGGAAACAGGACGAGACGGCCGGGCCGCGGCTCGATCCGCCGTGTCGGCGGCAGATCGATCCCGAGACCGGCTTGCGGTTCGCCGAGCGTCAGCCAGCCGGCGTCCGCCGCATCGCCCGGCACGCGCTCGGGCAGCGCGACGTAGAGCGCGGAACTCAGCCAGCCCTGCGGATGATTATGGTTGGCGTGGTAGCCGGCATCGGTCAGCCGCACCGACCAGGAGCCCGCGAACCGTACCGGTCGGTCGCGGCGATGACGCAGTGTCGGATGATGCGGATCGGGTGGCGGAAGCCCCGCGAGATGGAGACGAACGGTCTCCGCGATCACCGCACGGAGCTGCCGGATCGCGGGCTCGGCGCGGCGCAGCAGGATCCCGTCGGTTTGCGTGCCGCCGCGCAGCGACTGGTCGAGCGGCTGATCGATCGTCAGATGCAGCGTCCGCAGCAGCGCTGCCAGCTCGCCGAGCGGCGGGAGCCGATCGGCAAGGTCGAAAACCCCGACAAGCCGCTCGTCGCCTTCGAGCCAATCCGCGCGCGGATCGCCCGTCAGCCGCCACACGAGGCTGAGATAGGGCCATGCCAGCACCGCGTCGGGACCGCCGAGCAGCGGCTTGAGCCGCGCCCCCGCCGCCGCCGTCCGGCCGGTGCGCAGCAGGTGCCGGGCATGGCGGACGCACAGCGTCGGTTCATCGATCCCCGCGATCGTGACGAAGCGCGCTTCCGCCTCGGCGTGCCGGCCCAGTTCGGATAGCGCCACCGCCTCGTTGACGCGCACCAGCAGATGATCGCTTCCGACGATGCGCCGCAGTCGCGCCGCGGTTTCGAGCACCGCCTCGAAGCGATCGGCGTGGAGCTGGAGCACCAGCAACGTCCGCCACAGCGTGAGATCACCGGGTCGCCTGGCCAGCGCGCGATCGAGCGTGCGCACGAAGCCGGCGCGATCGCCGTAGCTCCACCGCAACCGCGCCACCGCCTCATGGCCGTCGATCCAGTCCGGCGCGCGCTCCAGGATCGCCTCGAGTTCGGCCAGCGCGGTCGCGCCGTCACCGGCGGCACAGCGCGCCGCCGCCCGGCCGAGCAGGACTTCGGGATGACCCGGCGCCAGCGCGAGAGCGTGACCGAACGCTGTCACTGCAGGGCGTCCGGCCTCGAACATGGCCTGAGCGACGCCCTGCGCGATGCGGGCATCCCCCGGCGCGAGCCGGGCGGCGCGGCTGAAGGCGTCGAGCGCGTCGGTCGCGCGATCGAGTTCGCGCAGCAGCAGCGCGGTCCATTGCCACAACACCGCCGACGAGCCGATCCGCGCCGCCGCGCCGGCAACCGCAGCGACCACCTCCGCCTCG
>CAZZZX010000264.1:0-4857 GCA_964658585.1 uncultured Novosphingobium sp. | reverse complement strand
GCCCGCGCAACTCGACGCCGGTCAGCCCTATCCGCTCGGTTCCACCTTCGACGGGCTCGGGGTCAATTTCGCGGTCTTCTCGGCCAACGCCGAGCGCATCGACCTCTGCCTGTTCGATCCGTCGGGCAAGCGCGAGATCGTCCGCTATCCGCTTCCCGAATGCACCGACGAGGTGTGGCACGGCTATCTTCCCGATGCGCGACCGGGGCTGATCTACGGGTTTCGCGCCCATGGCCCGTACGAGCCCGAGGCGGGGCATCGCTTCAACCCCAACAAGCTGCTGCTCGATCCCTATGCCAAGGCGTTGTCGGGCACGGTCAGATGGACCGACGCGCTCTACGGTTTCCGGGTCGGCTCCAATCGCGGCGACCTGTCGTTCGACCGCCGCGACAGCGCGCCCGCCATGCCCAAGGCGGTGGTCGCCACCGACGCGTTCGACTGGACCGGCGACGTCCGCCCCAACACGCCTTGGGCGGAGACGGTGATCTACGAGGCGCACGTCAAGGGCCTCACCCACCTGCTCGGGGACGTGTCGCCGCCCGAGCGCGGCAGCTATGCGGCACTCTCGCACCCCAAGGTGATCGCCCACCTCAAGCGCATCGGCGTCACCGCGATCGAGCTGCTGCCGATCCACGCCTTTGTTCAGGACCGCTTTCTCCAGGAACGCGGACTGACCAACTATTGGGGCTACAACACGATCGGCTTCTTCGCCCCCGAGGCGCGCTACATGGCGTCGGGCTCCGCGGACGAGTTGCGCATGTCGATCCGCCGGTTGCACGCCGCCGGCATCGAGGTGCTGCTCGACGTCGTCTACAACCACACCGCCGAGGCTGCAGAGACCGGGCCGACGCTGTCGTTCCGCGGGCTCGACAACAAGACCTATTACCGCGCGCCGACCAGCGACCCGCGCGTCTGCGTCAACGATACCGGCTGCGGCAACACGCTCGACCTCAGCCATCCCCGTGTCCTGCAGATGGTCGCCGATTCGCTGCGCTACTGGGCGACGAGCTTCCGCGTCGACGGGTTCCGCTTCGATCTGGGCGTCACGCTGGGGCGCGACGGGAACAACGGCTTCGATCCCAAATCGGGCTTTTTCGACGTGCTGCGTCAGGATCCGGTGCTCAACCAGCTCAAGCTGATCTCCGAGCCTTGGGATATCGGGCCGGGCGGCTATCAGCTCGGCAATCATCCGCCGGGCTTCGCCGAGTGGAACGACAAGTATCGCGACACCACGCGCCGCTTCTGGCGCGGCGATGCCGGGATGCGCCCGGAGTTCGCCAAGCGGCTGTCGGGCTCGGCCGACCTGTTCGACGTGCGTGCGCGCCGACCCTGGGCGAGCGTCAATTTCGTCACCGCGCATGACGGCCAGCCGCTTGCCGATGTGGTGAGCTACGCCAGCAAGCACAACGAGGCCAACAACGAGGGCAATCGCGACGGCTCGGACGACAATCAGAGCTGTAACTGGGGTGTCGAGGGGCCGAGCGACGATCCCGAGATCAGGCAGACCCGCCAGCGCGTGTCGCGATCGATGCTGACCACGCTGCTGATGTCGCTCGGTACCCCGATGCTGCTCGGCGGCGACGAGTTCGGGCGCAGCCAGCGCGGCAACAACAACGCCTATTGCCAGGACAGCGAACTCAGCTGGTTCGACTGGACCGCGCTGGAGAGCGAGGAGGGCCATGCGCTGTCCGACTTCGTCCGCCGGCTGACCGCGATCCGGCGGCATTACCCGCTGGTCCGCTCGGGCGCCTTTCTGCACGGCCGGATCGAGGTCGCGCCGGGGCTGCTCGACATCGACTGGTTCGACGAGCGCGGCCTGCATCTCAGCATGGACGACTGGAACAATCCGCATGGCAAGGCGCTCGTGATGCGCCGCGTCCGCCGCCGCAAGGATGCGCTGCTCGAGGTCGTCACGATGTGCATGAACGCTAGCCAGTATCCCTTGCCCTTCGTGCTGCCGCCGCCCGCCTTCGACCGCACGCTGCTGATCGACAGTGCCGATCCGCAGGCGCCCGAGACCGTGGTCGGCGACACGGTTACGGTGCAGGCGCGATCGGTGATGGTGATCGCCGGGACGGGACCGGTCGCTTGACCGCCCGCTGGGGCGCGGCGCTCGCCACGCCCGATCGGACGCGCTTCCGGATCTGGGCGCCCGCGAGGGAGGCGGTGACGCTGGAGATCGACGGGGCCGCGCCGATCGCGATGTCGCGGAGCGACGACGGCTGGTTCGAGGCGGAGGCGCCGGCCGGCGCCGGGGCGCGCTACCGCTTCCGGCTCGATGCCGATACCGCGATCCCCGATCCCGCCTCGCGCCGCCAGGCGGACGACGTGCATGGCTGGAGCGTCGTCGTCGATCCCGACGGCTATGGCTGGAAGACGCGCGACTGGCGCGGGCGGCCATGGGAGGAGGCGGTGATCCACGAAAGCCATGCCGGCGTCGCCGGTGGGTTCGCCGCGGCGACCGCGCTGCTTCCCGATCTCGCCGCGCTCGGCTTCACCGTGTTCCAGCTCATGCCGGTCAATGCCTTTTCGGGCACGCGCAACTGGGGCTATGACGGCGTGCTGCCCTACGCGCCCACCAACGCCTATGGCACGCCCGAGGAACTGAAGGCGCTGGTCGACCGCGCGCACGAACTCGGCCTGATGGTGATGCTCGACGTCGTCTACAATCATTTCGGCCCCGACGGGAATTACCTTCACGCCTTCGCACCCGGATTCTTCGACGAGAGCAAGCATACGCCGTGGGGCGGCGCGGTCGCGGTGTCGAAGCCCGAGGTTGCCGATTTCTTCATCGAGAATGCGCGGATGTGGATCGAGGAGTATCGCTTCGACGGGCTGCGCTTCGATGCGGTCCACGCGATCGGAGACCCCGCTTTCCTCGACCGCATGGCGACCGCGATCCGTGACGGTGCGGGGCCGGACCGCCATGTCCATCTCGTGCTCGAGAACGAGGAGAACGATGCCGAGCGGCTGCGCGACGGCGGCTATGACGCGCAATGGAACGACGATTTCCACAATGTCCTGCACGTCCTGCTGACCGGCGAAACCGACGCCTATTACGAGGATTTTTCCGAGCGCCCGGCCGAACGGCTGGCGCGGTGCCTCGCCGAGGGCTTCGTCTATCAGGGCGATCCCTCGCCCAGTCACGACGGCGCGCCGCGTGGGCGACCGAGTGCGCATCTCGCGCCGGCGCGCTTCGTCTCGTTCCTCCAGAACCACGACCAGGTCGGCAATCGCGCGTTCGGCGAGCGGCTGACCAGCCTCGTCGAGCCGGCACGGCTGCGTGCCGCGACCGGGTTGCTGCTGCTCTGCCCGCAGATCCCGCTCTGTTTCATGGGCGAGGAGGCGGGCAGCACCACGCCTTTCCTGTTCTTCACCGATTTCCACGACGACCTCGCCGATGCGGTCCGCGAGGGCCGGCGGACCGAGTTCGCCAAGTTCGCCGCGTTCGAGAGCGCGGAGACGCGCGAACGCATCCCCGATCCGAATGCGCGCGCCACCTTCGCGGCATCGCGTCCGCGACCCGGCGACGATGCCGACGCGTGGCGCACGCTCTATCGCGATCTGCTGACGATCCGCCGCGAGCGGATCGTGCCTGGCCTGCGCGGCAGCGTCGCGACCGGCGCCGAGGCGATCGGCGGCAAGGCGGTGCGTGCGCAGTGGAAGCTTGCCGATGGCGCACTGCTGACCCTGGCGCTCAACCTCGGCGACACGCCGGTCGCGGTCGATCCGCCCCGGGATGCCGAGACGCTCGCCGTGATCGGCACGGCGCCGGACAACGACACGCTCGCGCCGGCATCGTTCGTCGCATGGAGGACCGCGGCATGAGCGACGATGCGGTACGCGCGCTGGCCGAGCGGGCCGGGCTCGTCGTCCACTGGCGCGATTATATCGACCGGCCTCAGGAGGTCTCGCCCGAGACGCTGCGTGCGGTGCTCGCCGCGATGGGGCTCGACGCGCGCGACGACGCCGCGATCCGCGACAGCGAGCGGCGACTGTCCGACACCGTGCTCGCGCCCGATTTCGTCACCGGTACGGTCGGCGTGCCGTTCCGCATCGACGAGCCGGGGCCGGCGCGGCTGGTGCTCGAGGACGGGACCACCCACGATGTCGATCCCGCGCATCTCGTCATCGACCTGCCCGGCTATCACCATCTCCTCGTCGGCGAGCGATCGCTGACGCTGGCGGTGGCGCCGCACGCCGCGCCGTCGGTCCGCACCTTGAGCGGCCGCGATCGACTGTGGGGCGTCGCAGTGCAGCTCTATTCGCTGCGGCGCCGCCAGTCGCGCGGGTTTGGCGATTTCGGCGCGCTCGCTCGGTTCGCGACGTTCGCGGCGGGTGCCGGCGCCGATGCGCTCGCGGTCAGTCCGGCACATGCCCTGTTCGCCGCCGCGCCCGATCGCTACAGCCCCTACGCACCGTCGTCGCGCGATTTCCTCAACATCCTCTACGGCGATCCCGGCGACGATCCCGAGCCCGGCGGCGATACGCTGATCGACTGGGCGGTCGCTTCGCCCGCCCGGCTCGATCGTCTGCGCGCGGGCTATGCGCGTTTCGCCGGCGATCCCGGCTTCGATGCGTTCCTCGTGCGCGAGGGCGAACCGTTGCGCCTCCATGCACTGTACGAGGCGATCGACGCCGAATGCCGCGTGTCGGGCTCGACCGGTGGCTGGCAGTCCTGGCCCGAGCGGTTGCGCGATCCCGGAGCGCCCGATGTCGCCGCCTTCGCCGCGGACCATGCCGATACGGTGCGCTTCCACCTCTGGCTGCAATGGCTCGCCGACAAGGGGCTCGAGGGCGCGCAGGCGGCGGCGCGCGCCGGCGGCATGGCGGTCGGGCTGGTCAGCGATCTCGCGG
>CAZZZX010000263.1:0-4878 GCA_964658585.1 uncultured Novosphingobium sp. | reverse complement strand
GTCCCGACCCGCGCTTCCAGCGCATTGAGACGATCGAGGATCGCGCGCTGCGAAACCGGCGGCGCCTTGGCCAGCGCGGGCGTCGCCGAGAGCACGGCAAGCGACACCCCGGCGAGAAACATGAGTCGCATAATCTAGTCCCCCTTCGGCCGCCGGCTGTGCCGGTCGGCGCTCGTCTCGACATGGCCGCTATAATCGGCCGGCTGTATGATCTGTCAGTGCTTGGCGGCGGCGAAGAGCTGGTCGAACGATCCGCCATCCGCGAAATGCGCCGCCTGCGCCTTGGTCCAGCCGCCGAAATTGGCGATCGTGAAGAGCTGGAGCTTGGGGAAGTGCGACGCGGTCGCCTTCGCCACGACCGGATCGATCGGCCGATAGCCGTCCTTGGCGATGATCTCCTGCGCCGGGCGCGTGTAGAGATATTTGAGATAGGCGGTGGCGACCGCGCGCGTGCCCTTCTTGTCGACATTGGCGTCGACCACCGCGACCGGCGGTTCGGCGCGGATCGAGACCGATGGCACGACCATCTCGAACTTGTCCGCGCCGCCGGCCTCGGCGAGCGCGAGGATCGCCTCGTTCTCCCAGGCGAGCAGCACATCGCCCTGCCCGCGCTGCACGAAGGTGGTCGTCGCGCCGCGCGCGCCGCTGTCGAGCACCGGCACGTTGCGGAGCAGTCTGGTCAGGAAATCGCGTGCGCCGGCGTCGCTGCCGGTGGTCTTGCGCGCATAGGCCCAGGCGGCGAGATAGTTCCAGCGCGCGCCCCCCGAGGTCTTGGGATTGGGCGTGATGACCGCGACGCCCGGCTTGACCAGATCGTCCCAGTCCTTGATCCTCTTCGGGTTACCCTTGCGGACCAGGAAGACGATCGTCGAGTAATAGGGCGTCGAGGCGTGCGGCAGCCGGCTCTGCCAGGTCGCGGGCAGCAGCTTGGCCTTGTCCGCGATCGAATCGATATCATAGGCGAGCGCGAGCGTGACGACGTCGGCGGGCAGCCCGTCGATCACAGCACGCGCCTGCGCGCCCGATCCGCCGTGGCTCTGGTTGATCGTCACGGTCTGGCCGGTCTTCTTGAGCCAGTCGCTGGCGAAGGCGGCATCGATATCGCGATACAGTTCGCGGGTCGGATCGTAGGAGACGTTGAGGATCGAGACCGGCGCGGGCGCGGCCATGCCCGGTACGGCGCCCCCGGCAAGCGTGGCGGCGGTTATTCCGAGCAGGACGAAGCGGCGATTCATGGTCTGTCTCCCTTGGACGGGACGATAGCCTAGTCTTCCGCTGTGTAATTAGCGTTTTTCTTCCCGCCGCCAAAGCTGGGCTTCGCCGCGTCAGGCGACGCCCCAGATGTCGCGAGCATATTCGCCGATCGTGCGATCTGACGAGAACCAGCCGACCTGCGCGGTGTTGCGGATCGCCCGGGTGCGCCACTGCGCGGGATCGCGCCACAGCGCGTCGACCTGCCGCTGTGCTGCGGCATAGGCGTCGAAATCGGCGGCGAGCATGAACGGATCGGCGTCGTACAGCCCGCCGACCAGCCCGGCATAACGCCCGCGATCGTCTGGCGAAAACACGCCCGACGCGATCGCGCTCAGCGCCTGGACCAGCTCGGGCGAGCGCTCGATGAAGCCGCGCGGCGCATAGCCCTGCGATTTCATCGATCCGACCTCCTCCGCGGTCAGCCCGAAGATGAAGATGTTGTCCGCCCCGACATGGTCGCGCAGCTCGACATTGGCGCCGTCCAGCGTGCCGATGGTCAGCGCCCCGTTGAGCGCGAGCTTCATGTTGCCGGTGCCCGACGCCTCGAGCCCCGCGGTCGAGATCTGCTCGGAGAGGTCGGCCGCGGGCATGATCTTCTCGGCCAGCGAGACGTTGTAGTTGGGGGCGAACACGATCTTGAGCAGCCCGCCCACCGCCGGATCCGAATTGATCCGGCGCGCGACGTCGTTGGCGAGCTTTATGATGAGCTTGGCATTGTGATAGCTCGACGCCGCCTTTCCCGCGAAGATCTTGACGCGCGGCACCCAGTCGCGCTCGGGATGGCTGCGGATCTGGTCGTACAGCGCCACCGTCTCGATCAGGTTGAGCAGCTGGCGCTTATATTCGTGGATGCGCTTGACCTGCACGTCGAACAGCGCGTCGGGATCGAGATCGATCGCCTGCGTGGCCTTGATGTGCGCGGCGAGCCTGACCTTGTTGGCGCGCTTCACCGCGGCGAAGCGGTCGCGGAAGGCGGCGTCCCCGGCATGGGGCAGCAGCGCCGAGAGCGCCTCGGCATCGTCGAGGAAGGCGTCGCCGATCGTCTCGCGCAGCAGCGCGGTCAGCGCGGGGTTGCACTGCACCAGCCACCGGCGCGGGGTGATGCCGTTGGTCTTGTTGTTGATGCGATCGGGATAGAGGCGGTGGAGGTCGCGGAACACCGTCTCCTTCATCAGCCGGGTGTGAAGCGCGGCGACGCCGTTGATGCTGTGCGAGCCGACGAATGCGAGGTTGGCCATCCGCACGCGCCGCCCGCCGCCCTCGTCGATCAGCGATACCGCGGCAAGGCCGGCATCGTCGAAGCCCTTGTCGCGCGCCTCGCGCAGCAGCACCGCGTTGATCTGGTAGACGAGCTGCATGTGGCGCGGCAGCAGCCGCTCGAACAGCGGCAGCGGCCAGCTTTCCAGCGCCTCGGGCAACAGCGTGTGGTTGGTATAGCCGAACGTCCTGCGCGTGATGTCCCACGCCTCGTCGAACTCGAGATGATGCTCGTCGAGCAGCAGCCGCATCAGCTCGGCGACCGCGACCGCGGGGTGGGTGTCGTTCAGCTGCACCGCCGCCTTGTCGGCGAGCGTGCGGATGTCCTTGAAATACTGGATGTGCCGCCGGACGATGTCCTGCAGCGACGCGGACGAGAAGAAATATTCCTGGCGCAGCCGCAGCTCCTGCCCCGCCGCGGTCGAGTCTGCCGGATAGAGAACCCGGGTCAGCATCTCGGCGCGGGTCTGGCCGGCGAGCGCACCGACATGATCGCCGGCATTGAACGCGTCGAGCCGGATCGGATCGACCGCGCGCGCCTCCCACAGCCTGAGCGTGTTGACGCGCCTGCCGCGCCAGCCAACCACCGGCGTATCGACCGACATCGCGATCACGCGCTCGGCCTGGCGCCAGATCGCGCGGCCGTCCTCGTCGGCGATCGCCTCGCCGCCGAAGCGGACGTGATAGCTGCTCTCGCGCCGCTCGAACTCCCAGGGATTGCCGAACGCCAGCCAGTCCTCGGGCAGTTCGTGCTGCCAGCCGTCATGGATGCGCTGGCGGAACATGCCGTTCACGTAGCGGATGCCATAGCCGTACGCGGGCAGGCCCAGCGAGGCGAGGCTCTCCATGAAGCACGCCGCCAGCCGGCCGAGACCGCCATTGCCGAGCGCGGCATCGGGCTCGATCTCCTCGATCGCCGCGAGATCGACGCCGAGCGAGGCGAGCGCGGCGGCGACCTCGTCGTTGGCGCCGAGATTGGACAGCGTATCGCGCAGCAGCCGCCCGATCAGGAATTCGAGGCTGAGGTAATAGACCCGCTTGGCGCCCGAGCGATGCGCCGCGCGGGTCGATTCCATCCAGCGGTCGATCACCTGGTCGCGGATCGTCAGGATCGTCGCGGCCAGCCAGTCGTGCGGGCGCGCCGCACGCTCGTCCTTCCCGATGCGGTGGACGAGCGTATCGACGATCGCCTCGGCGAGCACCGCCTCGCCAGCGCCGGGAGCGCGATCGGCAGGCTTCGCTGCAGGCGCGATCGTATCGGTCATAGGTCGGGTCTCCGGCGGCGGCGGTCGTTTCGGTTCTAGCCGGATCGACGCGCTTGTCACCTTCGCGGGTGCGAAAGAACCGTCCACTCGACCCGCCGCGCGAAACGATGGTATCGCGGCGCCATGGGATTGGGGGGCCTTTCTCGCGACAAGCGATTCCGCCAGGCGCTGATGCTCACGCTCGCGATCTGGTTCGTGTTCGTCTATGGCAGCTATGTCGTCTCCAGCCTGATCGCGGGGGATACCGGCTTCCTCGCCGACCTGCCGCTCGATCTACCGGCGGTGCTGATCGTCGCGCTGATCGCGCAGTGCCTGTATCCGGTCGTGACGCGGACCGCGGGGATGGGACCGGTGGCGCGCTGGCTGATCCTGCTCGGCGCGACGCTGGTGGTCGCATTCCTGCAATCCTTCGTCAACACGATCGAGAACTGGCTGCTCGGCATCATCCCGCGCCTCGACATGGAGCATTTCGATCTGATCCGGGATCGCTACGGGCGCAACTTCCTCAGTCACGTCTATGTCAGCTTCGCCAACGCCGCGCTGCTGGTGTTCGTGGTCGAGGCGCAGAGCAATGCCGATCAGCGCATTCGGCTGGCGCGCACCGAGGCGGTGGCGGCCCGCGCGCGGACCGCGGCGCTGCGCCTCCAGCTCAACCCGCATTTCCTGTTCAACACGCTCAACTCGATCTCGAGCCTGGTCGTCACCGGGCGCGGCGCGGATGCCGAGGAGATGCTCGGTCGACTGAGCGATTTCCTGCGGCTGTCGCTCAATGCCGATCCGCACGCGCTGGTCCCGCTCGAGGAGGAGTTCGCGACGATCGAGACCTATCTGGAGATCGAGGCGGTGCGCTTCGGCGATCGCATGACGGTCGAGCTGTCGTGTCCGGCCGACATCGCGGACGAGGCGGTGCCCGGGTTCATCCTCCAGCCGCTGGTCGAGAACGCGGTCAAATACGGGGTCGCGCAGTCGCCGGGGCCGGTCTCGGTGCGCGTCGTCGCGGCGCGCGAGGGCGATGCGCTCAAGCTTTGCGTCAGCGATACCGGCATCGCCGCGACCGAGGAGAGCGAACCGCGCCCGCCGAGCTTCGGCATCGGCCTCGACA
>CAZZZX010000262.1:0-4899 GCA_964658585.1 uncultured Novosphingobium sp. | reverse complement strand
GCCAAGGTGCCCGGGCCGATCGCGGAGAGCGTCAAGAACGTCGTCAATCAGGCGATCGAACTGATGGGCTATACCGCGCTCCAGCGCGAGAACTGGAACCAGTCGGCGATGGCGCGCGCCGCGCCCGAGGTCGCGCGCTTCGATCGCATCGCGCGCGAGCAGGGCCTGAAGGCGGCGCTGGCCTGGCGCGACGGGAAGCAGGCCGAGGAGACCAGCGCATGAGCCAGCAGCTGCATGAGGTGATCGCGAGCGCGCTCGCCGGCGACCCGGATCAGATCGCTCTGGAGTTCGGCGGCCGGGCGATCTCGTGGGGCTATCTGAAGACGGTCGCCGATCAGGTGGACGCACTGCTCGGCGGCGCCGGGCTCGGCGAGGCGATGCCGATCGCCTTCGTGCCGCGCAACCGGCCAGCGTTCGTGGCGGCGCTGCTGTCGCTGATCGCGGCGCGGCGCTCGGTCATGATGGTCTACGCGTTCCAGTCGCAGGCCGCGATCGCAGCGGATCTCGCGAAGCTGCGATGCCCCGCCGTGATCGCCGACGCGCAGGACTGGACCGACGAGACGCTGGCCGCGCTCGGGCCGGGCGCCCTCGCGATCGCCCTGGCGTCGGGTGTCGACGATCGGCCGCAGGTGACGCTCGTCGCAGGCGATCCTGCCGCCGACCGCGGCGCGTTGCGCGGGCCGACATCCGAGCCGGTGCTCGAGATGCTGACCAGCGGCACCACCGGCATCCCCAAGCGCTCGCCGACACTCTACGCCACGGTCGAGCGGGCGGTGATCTCGGGCAGCGTGCTCGATGCCGGCAAGGAGGGGAAGACGGGCGGCGACCCCGGCACGGTCAACTTCCCGATCAGCAACATCTCGGGCATCTACTCCCTGCTGCCGATGATGGCGATGCGGCGGCTGGTGCTGTTCCAGGAAAAGTTCGATCTCGACGCCTGGCTGGCGTTCGTCGCCAGGTACAAGCCCGCAGTCGTGGTGATGCCGCCGGCGGGCGTGCGCATGATGCTCGACCGCAAGATCCCGTCGGACGCGCTGGCGGGGGTGCGCTATATCCAGATCGGCACCGCCGCGCTCGACATCGACGCGCATCGCGCGTTCGAGGAGGCCTACGGCGTCGCGATCCTGCTCTCCTACGGCGCGACCGAGTTCTGCGGCGCCGCGACGACGATGACCTCCGATCTCCACACCCGGTTCGGCCAGGAGAAGTTCGGCAGCGTCGGCAAGCCGGTGGGCGGCAACGAGGTGCGGATCGTCGATCCCGGCGACCATCATATCCTGCCCGCCAACTCGGTCGGTATCATCGAGGTGAAGATCCCCTTCCTCGGCGATCACTTCATCCGCACCACCGATCTCGGCGTGATCGACGACGACGGCTTCCTCTTCCATCGCGGGCGCAACGACGGTGTGATCGTGCGCGGCGGCTTCAAGATCCTGCCCAACGCGATCGAACGCGTGATCGACAATTATCCTGGCGTCGCCGCCTCGTGCGTGGTCGGTGTCACCGAGCCCCGGCTCGGCCATGTCCCGGTCGCGGTGATCGAAATGCAGAAAGGCGTGGCACCGCCCGATCCCGCGGCGCTCGGCGTGCATCTGCGCGCGACGCTGCCCGCGACCAACATTCCCGTCGCCTATCACGTCGTCGATGCGTTGCCGCGCACGCCGTCGCTCAAGATCGACCTCAAGACCGTGCGCGCGATGGGCGAACAGCTCTACGGGCAGCGCGCCAAGGAGCTTGCTTCGTGAAGCTGGACCTGACCGAAGACCAGACGCTGCTCAGCGACAGCTTCCGCCGCTTCTTCGAGACGGAATCGTCGATCGCGCGGGTGCGCGCGGCGGAGCCGTCGGGCTTCGATCCCGCACTGTGGCGCTCGCTCGGCGAGATGGGCGCGCTCGCCATGCGGATGCCGGGCGAGGAGGGGCTCGGCCTGTTCGATGCGGTGCTGGTGATGGCCGAGGCCGGACGTCACCTCGCCTCCGCTCCGCTTGCCGAGGCGATGGTGGCGGTGCGGTTGCTGGCGCAGCTCGGCGGCGACGCCACGCTGATCGGCCGGGCCTGCTCGGGCGAGGCGGTACTGACGTTCGCGCTTCACGAGGCCGGCGAAGCGCCGCAACTGGTGCCCGGCGGCGCCGTCGCGGACGCGTTGCTGTTCCTCGACGGCGAGACGGTGCGCCTCGCGCGGATCGCCGAGAAGCCGGGGACGCCGCTCAACCACGGATCGATGCCGCTGGCGCGGTTCGCGCTTCGAGATCTGACCTCCGAGATCGTCGCGTCGGGCGCGGACGCGCGCGCGACCTACCTTGCGGCGATCGAGGAATGGAAGCTGCTGACCGCGGCGGCGCTGGCGGCGATGGGCCGCCGCGCGCTGGAGGTCGCGGCCGACTATGCCAAGGAGCGTCACCAGTTCGGCAGGCCGATCGCCTCTTTCCAGGCGATTGCGCATCCGCTGGCGGACCGGATCGCCGATGTCGCCGGGGCCGAGCTGCTGGTGTGGTGGGCGGTCAAGCAGGTCGGCGACGGCACCGGCGAGGCGGCAGGTGCGATCGCGATGGCCTATTGGTGGGCCGCACACTCCAGTGCCGAGGCGGTCGCGCGCGGGCTGCACACCTTCGGCGGCTACGGTCTGACGCTCGAATATGATGCGCAGCTCTATCATCGTCGCGCTCGCGCGACCGCGCTGGTGCTCGGCGATCCCCGCGACCAGCTGCCGATCGCCGGGCGGCGCCTCTGGCTCGGCGAGACCGCGCCCTTGCCCGATGCCGGCACGATCGACATCGATTTCACGCTCGGCGCGACGGCGGATGCCTTCGGCGCCGAGACGCAGGCGTTTTTCGACACCGCGCTGACGCCGGAATGGCGCGCCAGGGCGCATTATTCCTACGATGGCCACGATTGGGATCTCAACAGGGCGATGGGCGAGCGCGGCCTGCTCTTTCCGCTCTGGCCCGAGGAGCATGGTGGGCGCGGCGCGGACGATTATGCCGCGGCGGCCGCGCTCGCTGTGTGGGACGACGAGGGCGTCTCGATCCACGCGCAGGCGGTGTCCAACATGGTCGGCCAGGTGATGATCCGCTTCGGCTCGGAGGAGGTGAAGCGCGATATCGTGCCCAAGCTGGCGCGCGGCGAGATCATCTCCTGCCTGGGCTATAGCGAACCGTCGTCCGGTTCCGACATCTTCGCCGCCGAAACGCGGGCGGTGCGCGCGGACGACGGTCGGGGCGAGGACTGGATCATCAACGGCCAGAAGATGTTCACCAGCGGCGCCAACCTGGCGCATCACGTCCTGCTGCTCACCCGCACCGATCCCGATTTGCCCAAGCACAAGGGCATCACGCTGTTCATCGTGCCGCTCGACCAGCCCGGCATCGAGATCCATCCCGTCCACACCTTCCAGGACGAGCGTACCAACGCGACGTTCTACAACGATGTGCGCGTGCCGGATTCCTACCGGATCGGACCGGTCAATGGCGGCTTGTCGATCCTCGCCTGGGCATTGTCGCTGGAGCAGGGCGGCTTCGGCTTCGTCGGCCCGCACCGCCATGCGCTCGAGTCGGCGGTCGCATGGGCGAAGGAGACGCCGCGCGGCAACAGCCTGGCGATCGAGGATCCGCGCGTGCTTGAGCGGCTGGCCGCGGCGGCGACCCGTTCGCGCGTGTCCTATCTGCTCTGGTGGCGTTCGATGTGGCTGAAGGAGGAAGGCATCGCCGATCGCGCCGCCGGCCCGATGTCGAAGCTGTTCTCGTCCGAAGCGTTCCTGCGCGATGCCAACGATCTGTTCGACCTGGTCGCGCCCGATGCGCTGATCCGCGGTAAGGATCATGTCGGCCGGCTCGAACTCGAGGCGCGCCACTCGGCGGCGACCACGATTTACGGTGGTACCAGCGAGGTCCAGCGCAGTCAGGTCGCCGAGGCGACCTTCGGCCTGCCGAAAAGCCGCTGATGCGCCTGATCGTCGATCCCGCACTCGACGCGTTCCGCGACGAATGCCGCGCCTGGCTGTCCGACAACGTGCCGCGAATCGCGCGCCCGCCGGAGGGACTGGCGCTCCGCGACTACGATCTCGCTTGGCAGCGCACCCAGTATGAGGGCGGCTGGGCTGGGGTTTCATGGCCGAAGGACTATGGCGGGCGTGGCCTGTCGGTGCTGGAGCAGCTGATCTGGCACGAGGAATATGCCCGTGCCGGCGCGCCGCCCTCCGCCTCGCTGTTCGTCGCTCTGAGCCATGCCGGACCGACGCTGATCGTCCAGGGCAGCGAGGCGCAGAAGCAGCGCCATTTGCCGGCGATCCTGAAGGGCGAGGAGAATTGGTGCCAGGGTTTTTCCGAGCCCGGTGCCGGATCGGACCTCGCCGCGCTCAAGACCCGTGCCGAGATCGACGGCGACCATCTCGTCGTCACCGGATCGAAGATCTGGACGAGCTACGCGATGGGCGCGGATTGGCAGGAACTGCTCGTCCGCACCGATCCCGACCGGCCGCGTCACAAGGGCATCAGCTGGGTGATCTGCGACATGAAGTCGCCGGGCATCGAGATCCGGCCGATCACCGCGATGTCCGGCCTGACGCATTTCGCGCAGGTCTTCTACGACGAGGTCCGTATCCCGCTGACCAACGTCGTGGGGGCGCTGCACGAGGGCTGGCGGGTCGCGATGACGACGTTGTGCTTCGAGCGCGGCACCGGCACGATCGCGCACCAGATCGAGCTCGCCAACGCGGTCGAACGGCTGGTCGGGCAGGCGCGCGAGACGGTGTCGCCCGAAACCGGACGGCCGCTGATCGCGGACGGGGGTGTCGCGTCGCGGCTGGCGCAGCTGCGCGCCGAGGTGGCGGCGCTGCGCTCGCTCACCGTCGCCTCGGTCTCGCGTGGTATGCGCGAAACGGTGCCGGGCGCCGAGGGCAAT
>CAZZZX010000261.1:0-4904 GCA_964658585.1 uncultured Novosphingobium sp. | reverse complement strand
GCCGATGACCACGAGCGCGAGCAGCGCGCTGAGCTCGCCGAACACCGCGGGCGCGTCCGGAAGGATGGTCGCGCCGACATCGACATAGTCCTGGTCGTCGAAGTCGATGCCCGCACCCGCGCCCGTCTCGACGACGACCTGATGCCCGGCCGAGACCAGTTCGGCGACCGACGGCGGCGTCAGCCCGACGCGATATTCGTGATTCTTGATCTCCTTGGGCACGCCGACGCGCATCGAAGCCTCCTGTTGCGGGATATGGCGCGCGCTATAGCGACGTCGATCGGGGCTGTCGCGGACCTTGGCCGCCGATGCCGGCTGTCGCGTTGCAGCGTGCTGCGGCGCATGGTAGTCGCGCACGCATCCGCCGGGCGCCCCGCCCCGCTATCGAGGTACAGGCTTCCGTGCCGGTTCGGACGTCGCGACCATCTTCTGACATTGCCAAGCTGCACCGCCGGTGAACGACGTATCGCATGACCCGTCGGGTCTTCCGGACGCGCCGGGGGACGAATCACTGGTGCCCGAGGGGCATCCGGGCGATCACCCGCGCCAGGGGCTGGGACGGCTCGCGCTCGGCGCGGTCGGCGTGGTGTTCGGCGACATCGGCACCAGCCCGATCTACGCGTTCCGCGAGACGTTCGCGGGCCATCACCCGCTGACGCCCGATCATTTCAACGTGTTCGGCGTGCTCAGCCTGATCTTCTGGTCGATGATGATCGTCGTCACGATCAAATATGTCGCGATCATCATGCGCGCGGACAACAAGGGCGAGGGTGGCAGCCTGGCGCTGCTCGCGCTGATCTCGCGCTCCGTCCAGGGCAAGCGCGAGCGCCGCTGGACGCGCGGGCTGATGCTGCTCGGCGTGTTCGCGACCGCGCTGTTCTTCGGCGACAGTATGATTACGCCCGCGATCTCGGTGCTCTCCGCGGTCGAGGGTCTCAACACCGTCGAGGCGGGGCTCGGGCGCTTCGTGCTGCCGCTGGCGATCGGCATCCTGATCGGGCTCTTCATGCTGCAGGCGCGCGGCACCGCGAGGGTCGGGCTGTTGTTCGGGCCGATCATGATCGTCTATTTCGCCACCATCGCGGTACTCGGCACCGCGCATCTGGTGCGTTATCCGCAGGTGCTCGGCGCGCTCAGCCCGCATCATGCGATCGCCTTCTTCGCGTTCGAGCCGATCCGTGCCTTTCTCGCGCTCGGCTCGGTGGTGCTGGCGGTGACCGGGGCGGAGGCACTCTATGCCGATATGGGTCACTTCGGGCGCCGGCCGATCCGCATCTCGTGGTTGTGGTTCGTGCTGCCCGCGCTGATGCTCAACTATCTCGGGCAGGGCGCGATGATCGTCTCGGCGACGCCGGCGCAGGCGCTGGCGATGATCCGCACGCCGTTCTTCCTGCTCGCGCCCGACAGCCTGCGTCTGCCATTGGTCATCCTCGCGACGATGGCGACGGTGATCGCTTCCCAGGCGGTGATCTCGGGTGCCTTTTCGGTCGCGCAGCAGGCGATCCAGCTGGGCTTCATGCCGCGGCTCAAGATCACCCACACCTCGGCGCACGCCGCCGGCCAGATCTATATCCCGTCGATCAATTGGACGCTGATGGTGATGGTGATCCTGCTGGTGCTCGGTTTCCGCACCTCGACCAACCTCGCCGCCGCCTACGGGATCGCGGTGACGGGCGCGATGCTGATCGACACCTTCCTGCTCTCGACCGTGCTGTTCACCCTGTGGAAGTGGAACAAGCTCGTCGCCGCCGCCACGATCGCGCTGTTCGGGCTGGTCGATACCGCCTATTTCACCGCCAACCTCACCAAGGTGCCGGCCGGCGGCTGGTTCCCGCTGCTCGTCGCGATGATCGCCTTCACGCTGCTCACCACATGGGCGAAGGGGCGACAGCTGATGATCGAGCGGTTGAACGAGATCGCGATGCCGATCTCGATCTTCGTCAAGTCCGCCGCGGGCTCGGCCGAGCGCGTGCCCGGCACCGCGGTGTTCATGACCACCGCCAAGGACGGCGTGCCCCATTCGCTGCTCCACAACCTCAAGCACAACAAGGTGCTCCACGAGCGCGTCATCCTGCTGACCGTGCGGATCGAGGACGTGCCGTTCGTCAGCACCGCCAAGCGCATCGAGCACAAGTCGTTCGGGCAGGGCTTCTACCGGATGATCGTGCACTACGGCTTCATGCAGGAGCCCGACGTGCCCGCCGCGCTCTCGGGCGTGACGGATTGCGGACCGCATCTGCGGATGATGGACACCAGCTTCTTCCTCGCCCGCCAGACGCTGATCGCGTCCGAGCGGCCGGGCATGGCGATCTGGCGCGAGAAGCTGTTCGCGTGGATGCTGCGCAACGCGGAAAGCGCGATGGAGTTCTTCCGCCTGCCGTCCAATCGCGTCGTCGAACTGGGCAGTCAGGTCGAGATCTGATGGCCAGCGCCGCGAGTGCGCCGATCATCGTCACCGCGACCTTCGGGACCGCCGATCATGCGTGGCTCGACGGCCTGCGCCGCGCGTATTTCCCGCCTGCGCGCAATCATCTCGCCGCGCATCTGACGCTGTTCCACCATCTGCCGCCGAGCAGTCTGCCCGACCTCGCGCAGCGCCTCGCCGCGGCGACTTGTACGCCCGCACCCGCCGCGTCGCTCACCGGCCCGATGTCGCTCGGTCGCGGCGTCGCGCTGCGCGTGGCGAGCGCCGGACTGGCCGCGATCCGCGCCGACCTCGCCGATGCGTTCGAGACGGTGCTGACGCCGCAGGACCGGGCGGGATGGCGCGCGCACGTCACCGTCCAGAACAAGGTCGATCCGTCGGTCGCGCGTGCGCTCGCCGACATGCTCGCGACGGAACGCTGGCCGCGCCCGCTCGCGATCGCCGGGCTTGCGGCGTGGTGGTATCGTGGCGGGCCGTGGGAGCCGATCCGCTCTTGGCGGTTCGGTTAGCGCCCGATCCTGTCGTGCCCGCTCGCGGTGGCATCACCGCCGACCCCCGGACCCGCACCGGCCTCGACCGCGCTCACCCCCGATCGGCGGGCTTCGCCACGATCGAAAACGTGCTCAGTCGATCTGCCCGACACCCGTGCAGCTGATGTCGAACGCCGCGAGCCCCGCATCCAGCAGATCGCCCAGCATCGGCATGTCGAGCAGCTGGTCGAGCACCGGCTCGGCGTCGGTGTCGCCCGCTTCCTCGAGCGCGTCCGCCCACTCGGACGAATCATAGGTGCCGCGGCCGACCATCGCGAGGGCCAGCAGCTCGGCCTGCTGATCGTCGGCCAGGTCGTCGATCGCGGCGCGCAGCTCGTCCGCGCTGGTTTCGTTCATGTCGTCCTGAAGCTGATCGTAGGGATCGTCCGAATCGAGCGGCGGATCGTCGTTGTCGGGATCGGGCGAGGCGACTTCGGCCTCGACCTCGCGGGCGCGCTGGATGATCCGGCAGATCGTATCCAGGGGGGTTTCGAGATCCATGATGCTCCTCGTGCGATACGGTCGGTCGGAGCACGAAACGAGAGGGCAGGGTGCTGGTTCCGGCGCGGTTGACCGGCCCCGCGCCCCCGCCTATAGGCCGCCGACCGACGCCCCCGGGCGTCCGGACGAAGGGGCTCGCCTCGCCGAGGCGGAGTAGCTCAGCTGGTTAGAGCACGGGAATCATAATCCTGGGGTCGGGGGTTCAAGTCCCTCCTCCGCTACCCTTCGTATCGGGCGGGGCGGGCGTGGTGCGGCGGCGTCAGCGCAGGTCGAACCACCGCCGCGGGCGGTCGTAGCGGTCGCGCCGGCGGTTGAGCAGCGTCCGCCACCCACCATAAATCATCACCGCGACACACGCCGCGGCGAGCCCCCACAGCGCGCTCATGGTCATCACGATGTCCGATCGGCGTCGGAAGGACGCAGGTGCAGCATAGCACGCCGCGGTGCCGTATCCTAACGGCGCAGGCGCACCGGGCGCATCGCCCGCCATCTAGCGGGGCGGTGTACCATCGCCGTGCGGGGCACCGCTGCCGACCCCGGCGGCGTCGAGATCGATCGAGTCGTTGACCGCGTCGGCCATCATCTCGTTCAGGCTTTGCGCGGGTGTCTCCGCGTTGTTGTCGCCTCCGCTATCGTCGGCGTCCGCATCGGCATTGTCGATGAAACTGCCATTGTCGGGATCGAAATTGCCCGAATGGCGGCTGCAGGCCGCCGACGCCAGCACCGCGACGGCGGCGAGCAGCTTGAGTGAACGCATGTCGGCCTCCCGGCGTGGCTATCCGCGGGCGAGACTGGCGCAGCGGCGGCACGCGATCAAATGACGAGCAGTTCATGACAGGGGACCGGCGCGGGCGCCGTCGCGGTCAGATCTTCTTCGAGATGCCGACGAAGAAGCCGCGCCGCGGGCCGTATTGCGGCGCGCCGACGCCGATCCCGGTGCCGTCGCGGATCTCGTATTCGCGGTCGGCGAGGTTGATGACGTCGAAGCGCAGCTCGATGCCGGCGCGCGCGATCGCATAGCTGGTCGACAGGTTGATCTGGACATAGCCGGGCAGCTTGTCGCCGTTGGGCACGGCGCCGTCGCGGCGCAGGCCCGAGCCGTAGATCAGGTCCGCCCCCAGCTTGAGCCCGCGCAGCGCGCCGTCGCGGACCGCATAGGAGCCGCCCGCCGAGGCGGTGTAGGTCTGGTCGTGGTCGAGATAGATGTAATGGTCGCGGATATAGGCGAGGTCCGCCGGGTCGAAGCTGAACTGGCTCGACACCACGTCCCTGCCCTTGGCCTGGGCATAGGCGAAATTGGCATAGGCGAGCCACGGTCCCGAGGCGTAGCTGGCATTCGCCTCCACCCCCTGCACGCGGCCGCGGGCGTAATTGAACGGCGTGAGGATGATCGGCGCGCCGAACTGGCCCTCGTCGATCAGGTTCTTCGAGCGCCGGTAATAGCCGTC
>CAZZZX010000260.1:0-4916 GCA_964658585.1 uncultured Novosphingobium sp. | reverse complement strand
CAAGACCCCCGGGGGTCTTGCCCGCGCGCGCCCAATGACTTGCCGCGGCCGTCCGATGTCAACAAACACGACGCTTCCGTCCAAGCTTGCGCCCGTCGCCGCGCGCATGACGCCGCGTGAAGACGAACAGATGAGGACATCATGACCACGCCCAACACGTTGATCTTCGTCGATCTGCCCAGCGACGATCCCGCCGCCTGCGCGCGCTTCTATGCCGAGGTGTTCGGCTGGCAGAACGACGAGAAGCCGGCGGGCGTCTATCATCGCATGGTGCCGGGCGGCGTCTTCCCCAATCCGGACGGCAGCGACAGCGCGATCGGTAACCTCCATCTCGGCGTCTTCGACGCCGCCAATGCCCGCCCGCATCCCGATCCCGCGGGAGTCGCTCCGCGCGCGCTCGCCGGCGAGGGGCGCAAGCCGCGCATCTGGATCCTGATCGGCGACGACGACACGCCCGAGCGCATCCTTGCCGCGGCGGAGGAGCGCGGCGCCACGATCCTGTGGCGCGATCATTACTGGTCGACCTTCAACGGCTACAATCATGCCTTCCGCGATCCGTGGGGCAGCGAGATCCTGTTGTGGGGCAAGGCCGGTCCCGATCCGCGGGTGCCGGCCCACTACACGCGCGAATAGCGGGCGCTGCCGACGCAGGAGGCCCGCGGCGGACGCTGCCGGCTGCACGTCGCGCTGATTGACCCCTCGCCATCGCTAGGTCACAACGCCCTGCACAGGAACGAGACCGCTGACGGGCAAGCGGGTCGGGCGGGAACACCACGGCGTGCGCTTCACCACCAATGCCTATCCGCGCGACCAGCGCCGCGACGCTTGGCGGTTCGCGCTGCAGCGCGTCTCGATGGACCTGCTCGCCGGCGAGGGCGAGGTCTATGGCGAGTTGCTGAGCTTCACCAGCGGCCAGCGCATCCAGTTCGCGCGTGCGACGGGCACCGCGCAGCGCCTCGCGATCGATTTCAGCCAGGAAGGCGAATGCTTCTGGATGGCGATCCTGCTCGAGGGCGGGCTGACCGCGATCGCCGGCACGAGCCGGCTGTCGCTGGCCGAAGGCGACATGGCCTATGCCAGCGGCGCGACGCGCGCCGAACTGGAACTGCTCTCCGACTATCGCCTGCTCACCGTCAAGGTGCCGCTGTCGCTGCCCGCACTCAAGTCGCGCCTGCCGATGCCGGACGGGATCGCCAGCATCGGCGGCGAGAGCGCGATGGGGCGGATGCTGTCGGGCCTGCTGCGCTCGGTCGCCGACGCGATCGTCGACGTCTCCGACGATCAGATCCGTCCGGTCGAGCTTGCGCTGCCCGAGTTCATCGCCGCGATCCTGCTCGATACCGCGCCCGCCAAGGCGCTGGGCGGCGCCGCAGGCGGACGCGCCGCGATCCTCGAGCGCGTCTTCCAGTCGATCGAGATGCGGCTGTCCGATCCCAATCTGTCGATCCACCAGGTCGCCAGCGAGCACGGAATCTCGGCGCGCTATCTGCAGAAGCTGTTCGAGAGCTTCGGCGAGAGTTTCGGCCAGTATGTCAAGCTGCGCCGGCTCGAACGGTGCCGGCTCGATCTTGGCAGTCCGCTCCACGCGCAGCGCTCGATCTCCGAGATCCTCTACCAAGGGGGCTTCAACGACAGCGCCTCGTTCAGCCGCGCCTTTCGCGAGCGCTACGGGACCAGCCCGCGCGAATACCGCAAGTCCCCCGATCTCGCCGGCGAGCCCGCCGAGACCCCGCGCCGCGGCCGCCCCAACCGGCAGCGCGACGTCCGGCCCGAGATTCCCTCGGAGGCGGAGGACGCTCCCCCCGTCGCCGAGGCGGACATGTCGGCGGCGGACGGCGGCGAGGTCCGCCACCATCATCTCCCGGTGCGGCCCGACACGATCCACTGGGGCTATTTCAGCCGCCTGCTCAAGCCCGTGCTCGACGTCCGATCGGGCGACTATGTGACGATCGAGACGCTCACCCACCACGCCAACGACGATGCAGAGCGGATGATCGAGGGCGATGCGGGCGCCGAGGCGGTGTATCGCTGGACCGCGGACGGCAAGGCGGTCGATCGGCGGGGCGCGGGCCCGCTCGACGCCTCGGCGCTGGGGCGCGGCGCGGGCGAAGGGTTCGGCGTGCATATCTGCACCGGCCCGATCGCGATCGAGGGCGCCATGCCGGGCGACGTCGTCGAGGTCCGCATCCTCGATCTCGCCACCCGGCCGAGCCGCAACCCGCGCTACGCCGGCCGCGCCTTCGGCAGCAACGCGGCGGCCTATTGGGGCTTCCACTACAACGATCTGCTCACCGAGCCGCGCCAGCGCGAGGTGGTGACGATCTACGAGATCGAGAACGAGCCCGGTCGCGCCGCCGCGCACGCCGTCTACAACTATCGCTGGACGCCGCAGATCGATCCGTCGGGCGTCCTCCACGATCGCATCGACTATCCGGGCGTGCCGGTCGACCCCGAGAGCATCGTCAAGAACTTCAACGTGCTGCGCGACATCGAAATCCCGGTGCGCCCGCATTTCGGCGTCGTCGCGCTGGCGCCTGCGCATTCGGAACTGGTCGATTCGGTGCCGCCGGGCAATTTCGGCGGCAATATCGACAATTGGCGGCTGGGTGCGGGCGCCAGCGTGTTCCTGCCGGTGGCGGTGCCCGGCGGCTTGCTGTCGCTCGGCGATCCGCACGCCAGCCAGGGCGATTCGGAACTGTGCGGGACCGCGATCGAATGCTCGATGACCGCGGTCATCCAGATCGTCCTCCACCCCGCGCAATCGAGCCGCGCGCATATCCGCGATCTCGACTATCCGATGATCGAGACCCGCGACGAATGGGTGATCCTGGGCTTCAGCAATCCCGATTATCTCAAGGATCTCGGTGCGAATGCGCAGAGCGAGGTCTACAAGAAATCCTCGATCGACCTCGCGATGCGCGACTGTTTCCGCAAGGCGCGGCGCTTCCTGATGACGATCCGCAACCTGAGCGAGGACGAGGCGATCTCGCTGCTGTCGGTCGGCGTCGATTTCGGCATCGGCCAAGTCGCCAACGGCAATTGGGGCGTCCACGCGATCATCCGCAAGGCGATGTTCGCGGGATAGCGCGCGGCTCAGCCGTGCGCCGGCTCGTCTACCGCCGCCACCGACAGGGTGAGCGGCTTCCAGCGCGCGATCTCGCCCGCCAGCATCGCGAACTCGGCCTCGGCATAGCCGAGCGCGTCCGCGCCGAGCAGCAGCAGCAGCGGCGGTTCGGCCGCTGCCGCCGCGGTGACGATCGCCTGCGCGGCGAGCGCCGGGTCGCTCGGCTCGCGGCCGTGATGACCGGTCAGGATCGGGCGTGCGGTGTGCGCGGTGCCGGAATAGTCGGCGATGCTGGGCGCCGCGCCCGGCATCCGGCCGGCGGATAAGGCGGTGCGCAGTCCGCCCGGCGCGACGTTGGTCACCTTGATGCCCAGCGGCGCCACCTCCTGCGCGAGCGTGCGGCCGAGGCATTCCAGCGCGAACTTGCTCGCGCCGTAGAGCGCGGTGCCGTTCCACGCGGCGAGGCCGCTCACCGAGGTGATGTTGATGATATGACCGGCACGACGCGCGCGCAGATAGGGCAGCGCCGCCTTGATGACCGCCATCGGGCCGAACAAATTGACCTCGAACAGCGCCCTTGCGTCGGCGAGGCTGGTCTCCTCGATCGCGCCGGTGAAGCCGTGGCCGGCATTGTTGACGATCGTGTCGAGCCCGCCGGTCAGCGCCTCGGCGCGTGCGACCGCCGCCTGCACCGCGGTCTCGTCGGTCACGTCCATGACGACGCCGTGCGCGCGGCCCGGCGCCAGCGCCGCGAACGCCTGCGCCGCCTCGTCCGAGCGAACGGTGCCGACCACCACGGCGCCCTGCGCGAGCAGCAGCTCGGCCAGCGCGCGACCGAGCCCCGTGCCGACCCCCGTGATGAACCAGTTCGCCATGGCGTGTCTCCCATCGTTCGCGCCACCGTAGCGCGCACCGGCGCCGCGATCTTGGCCCGAGACGACCGGCGTGTTGGCGCACCGGTGTGCGATGCCGCCGAATCCAAGACGGGAGGCGCCCGGCGTCAAGATCGGGTCGCCGGTCCGCCCTAAACGTCTTGGCTGCGGCTGGATGCGGGAGGATAATGACGGCATGACGATCGATGTATCCGGACCGACCGCCTTCGGCCTGCCGTCGGACCGCGGCGGCAAGGATCTCGGCATCTTCCTGCCGATCGCCAATGGCGGCTGGATCCTGTCGAAGAATGCGCCGAGGCTCGACGGGTCGTACGACTACAACCGCAAGGTCGCCCGCCTCGCCGACGAGACCGGCCTCGATTTCATCATGTCGATGGCCAAGTATCGCGGTTATGGCGGCGAGACCGAACATTGGCGCTACACGCTCGATTCCACCGCGCTGATGGCCGCGCTCGCCGAGGCGACGAGCCGGGTGAAGATCTGGACCACCGTCCACACCCTGCTCCAGAACCCCGCGGTCACCGCCAAGATGATGGCGACGCTCGATCAGATCAGCGACGGGCGCGCCGGGCTCAACGTCGTCACCGGCGCCTACAAGGGCGAGTTCGCACAGATGGGCGCTTGGCCCGAGACGGTCGGGCATGACGACCGCTATGCGCTGGCGGGCGAGTGGATCCGAGCGATCAAGGGATTGTGGACGCAGGATTCGGTCACGATGGACGGCCGCTACTTCCAGCTCGACGACTGCATGTCGGACCCCAAGCCCGCGACGCGCCCGTTCCTGGTCTGCGCGGGCACCTCCAGGGTCGGGATGCGCTTCACCTCCGAGGAGATGGACGCGCTGTTCCTGTCGGGCGGCGACATCTCCTCGCTCGCCGCCGCCAGCCGCGCCGCCAAGGACGATGCGGCCGGGATCGGCCGGTCGATCCGCACCTATTCGATGATGACCATCCTGTTCG
>CAZZZX010000259.1:0-4919 GCA_964658585.1 uncultured Novosphingobium sp. | reverse complement strand
CGACGCAGGTGGTGCGCAGCATCGAATGAAAGGTCGGATCGGCCGAGACGATCGCGTCCGCCGCCTTGTCGCCGGGGTCGGCGACCAGTCGCGTCATCGCCGTGCCCATCGTGCCGCCGACCAGCGTCGCGGTGCGGGTGAAGAAGGCGCGGGTCACCTCGTTGAGGTGGATCGGGAATTCATAGGCCTCGATCCGGTCGAGCGCATGGGCGAGCTGATAGATCGCGTTGGTCCGCGTCGGACGCGAGCTGTGGCCGCCGGGATTGGTGGTGACGAGCGTGAAGTTCTGCGCGTGCTTCTCGCCGATCTGCAGCGAGAGCATCTGCGGCCTGCCGTTCGCGTCGACCAGCCCGCCACCGCCCTCGTTGAGCGCGAAGCCCGCGGCGATCCAGTCGGGATGGACGGTGCTCAGCCATTGGGCGCCGTTGAATGCCGAGGTACTCTCCTCGCCGCAGGTCAGCGCCAGCTTGATCGTGCGCCGGGGCGCGAACCCCTGCGCCTTGAGCCGCGCCAGCGTATCGACCCACACCGCCGCCATCGCCTTGTCGTCGCTCGATCCGCGCGCGTAGAAGAAGCCGTTCTCCTCGACGAGCTTGAACGGATCGCGCGTCCAGTCGGCGCGGTTGGCCTCGACCACGTCGAGATGCGCGAGCAGCAGCATCGGCTTGGCGGCGGGATCGCTACCCGGCAGCATCGCGAGAAGACCACCCTCCTTGGGATGATCGGGCGTCGAGAATGGCGTGACGTCGCGATCGGGCAGGCCGGCGGTCTTGAGGCGCGCGGCCATCTTCTGCGCCGCGAGGGTGCAATCGCCCGCCGAGAGCGTCGTGTTGGTCTCGACCAGTTCGCGATAGATGGCGCGGAACTGGGTCTGGTCGGGGCGCAGCGGCTGCGCGAAAGCGGGGGTCAGCGTGCTTGCCGCGATCATCAAAGCCATCATCCGCCGCATCCGTCGCTTCCTGCCTGAACCGTCAGGGCTAACAGGTCAGGCGGCGATCGGGAAGCGCAGCAGCCGGTCGGCGAGCGGCACCAGCGCATCAGCCGGGTGGTGGCCGATCGCGCGCCGGATCTGGGGGTGGTCGGCGTCGAGTCCGCCGGTCAGCGCACCGAAGGCGGGCAGGATGAGCTTGCTCGCGCTCGCCACGAAGCAACGCCGCGCGACGCGGCGGCCGCGCAGCGTCAGCCGCAGCTTGGGATGGAAATGGCCGGAGAGCTCGGGCTGGGCCTCGTCCGGCTGCGCTTCGTGGCGGAGCAGCAGCCCGTCGACCTCGGCCTCGTCGACGATGCGTCCGCCACACCGATCCGCGAGCGCGCCGCCGGCGTCGTGATTGCCGGTGATCCACGTCCATGCGGTCGCCGCGGTGAGCGCGCGCAGCGCGGCGCGATCGGCGTCGGGCAGGCGGTCGCAGCCCAGCGCGTCGTGGAAGCTGTCGCCCAGGCACCACACCTCGCGCGCGGCAGTGGCGGCGATCAGCGCGCCCAGGTCGGCGAGCGTCGCGGCGCTGTCATAGGGTGGCAGCATCTGCCCGAAACGCGCGAAGAAGCTGGCCTTTTCGAGATGCAGGTCGGCCACCACAAGGGCGCGCCGCTGCGGCCACCACAACGCCCCCGGCGCCAGCGCGACGAGCGCGATCCCTGCGAACGAAAAGCGAACCATGCGCTCGCGCTATCACGGCCGGAGCCGACCGTACAAGGGCTTGCCCGCATCCGCGGCACCGACATAATAGGGCGCCGCCTCGAGGATCATGCCGTGCAGCCCACCGTCGTCCAGCCCTCGCCATGGATCGGCTATGCGATCTCGATCGTGGCGGTGGCGATCGTCGTCGCGCTGCGCTGGCGCGGCATGAGGCGCGCGCGGCGGCTGCGGCTGGAGACGCTGTGGATCCTGCCCGCGGTCTATACCGCCGCGATCGCAGCGCTGTTCGTCGAGCGGCCGCCGACGCCGACCGGGTGGGGCTGGTGCGCGGTCACGCTCGTGCTCGGCGCCGGGATCGGCTGGCAGCGCGGGCGGATGATGCGGATCGCGATCGATCCCGAGACGCACACGCTCAGCCAGCAATCCTCGCCCGCGGCGTTCCTCGTGCTGATCGCGCTGGTCGCGTTGCGGCAGGGCGCGCGCTACGAATTCGGCGGCGGCCATACCGCGATGCTGGCGATCGGGATGGCACTGTCTTTCGGGCTCGGCCTGATTGCCGCGACCCGGCTGGAGATGACGCTGCGGGCGCGCCGGCTGCTGGGTGCGGCGCGGACGGCCCGCTAGGATCTAGGCGCCCAGCGAATCGATCACCGCGCCGACGATGTCGGGGGAGGGGCTGGCGAGCTGCGGGCTCGGTCGCGCGGCGCCGCCGCCGTAGATGAAGCCATAGACCGGATAGACGGTCGTCCCGAGACCCTGGCCGTCGTGCCACCACACCCGCACCGCGCTCCAGTCGTTGGCGGCCGAGACGTCGACCATCGTCACGTCGCGCTCGATCTGGCCGCGCACGCCGCCGATCCGCGACCAGTTGGCGTGCGTCACCATCAGGATCCGCGCCGAGACGATCTTGCTGACCACCGCGACATGGCCGAGCTTCATCGGGCCGTGCGGCTTGAAGACCAGCACCGCGCCGGTCTTGGGCGTGCCGCCTTCCGCATAGCGTGCGGGGGCCTGCGTCCACCAGGTCCAGGCATTGCCGAAGATCTGGATGCCGGACATCTGCCGGGCATAGGGCACGCATTCGAGCCCGGTCCCGATACGGCCGTCGAAGCCGCCCTGCGCGCTGGCCTGGGTACCCGCAACGAGCGCCGCGAGCGCCAGTAAGCCCCTGTAAAGCATATCTCTTACCACCTGTCCGGTCGCCCCCCCGAACGACTCCGACAGTAGCCGCAAGCCCCTATCCGGACGTTAACGCGGCGGTCATCCGATCCTCCGTCCGGCCCATCGCCTCGGCGACCAGCGCCTCCGCTTCGATCAGCAGCGCGTCCTCGGAGGAACCGGTGGCGACACGCTCGCGGCCGATCAGGACCAGCACCGGGACGGCGAGCGGGGAGACGCGATCGAGATCGACATGGACGATGCGCTCGGCCGCGGTATCGAGCAGCCGCGCGAGCCGCCCGACATCGGTCATCCGCGCTCGCGCATCGTCCCAGGCGGCGCGGAGCAGCAGATGCTCGGGTTCGTAGCGGCGCAGCACGTCGTAGATCAGGTCGGTCGAGAAGCTGACCTGGCGCCCGGTCTTGCGCTTGCCGGGATGCTGGCGCTCGACCAGCCCGCCGATCACCGCGACCTCGCGGAAGGCGCGCTTGAGCAGCGCTGATTCCTGAACCCAGTCGACGAACTCATGTTCGAGGATATCGGACGAGAACAGCGGCCGCGGGTCGACGACCGGCTTGAGCGAGAAGGTCGCGAGCGCGTAATCGGAGGCGACGAAGCCGACCGGCTGGAGGCCCGCGCTCTCCATCCGGCGGGTCAGCAACATGCCGAGCGACTGGTGCGCATTCCAGCCCTCGAAGCCGTAGCACACCATGTAGTGCCGGCCCTCGCGCGGGAAGGTCTCGATCAGCAGCCGGTCGGGTTCGGGGAGGATCGAGCGCTGGCGCTGGTAATCGAGCCATTCGCGGACGTCGTCGGGAAAGCGGGGCCATTGCTCGGGCTCGTGGAGGAAGTGGCGCACCCGGTCGGCGAGATTGGTCGAGATCGGCATCCGCGCGCCGCCATAGGTCGGGATTCGCGCCGGCCGGGAGCTGGCGCGGACCAGCAGATCCTCTGCGGTGACACCGATCGTCTCGAGGCTGAGCCCCGAGAAGAAGAAGGTATCGCCCGGCGTGAGCTGCACCGCGAAACTTTCCTCGACCTTGCCGAGCGCACGGCCGTTCCTGAAGCGCACGGTGAGCATCGCCGCCTCGACGATGATGCCCGCATTGAGGCGGAACTGGGTGACGAAGCGCGGATGGCTGATCCGCCACAGCCCGTCCGGCCCCTGCGTCAGCCGCTTGTACTGATCGTAGGCGCGCAGCGCATAGCCGCCGGTCGCGACGAAGCTGAGCACGCGGTCGAACGTCTCGTCGTCGAGCGTCGCATAGGGAGCGGCATCGCGCACCTCGGCGAGCAGGTCGTCGCGCGCGAACGGCGCCGCCGCGGCCATGGCGATGATGTGCTGCGCCAGCACGTCGAGCGCCCCGGGGCGGAACAGGTCGGGATCGCGCTCGCCCGCCGCGACCGCGTCCAGCGCGGCCTGCGCCTCGAGATACTCGAAACGGTTGCCGGGGACGAGAATCGCCTTGCTCGGCTCGTCGAGCCGGTGATTGGCGCGGCCGATGCGCTGGAGCAGACGCGACGAGCCCTTGGGCGCGCCCATCTGGATGACGAGATCAACATCGCCCCAATCGACCCCGAGATCGAGCGATGCGGTGGCGACGAGCCCGCGCAGCCTGCCGTCCGCCATCGCCTGTTCGACCTTGCGACGCGCCGCGATGTCGAGGCTGCCGTGATGGATGCCGATCGGCAGGTGCTGGTCGTTCACCGCCCACAGATCCTGGAAGTTCAGCTCGGCGAGGCTGCGGGTGTTGCAGAACACGATCGCGGTCCTGTGCGCGGCGATCTGGTCCATCACCTGCTGCGCGGCGTAGCGGCCCGAATGGCCGGTCCACGGCACCCGGCCCTCGGGTAGCAGGATGGCGATGTCGGGCTCGGCGCCAGGCTCGCCCGCGACCAGATCGACCGCGTCGATATCGCCGTCGCCCGACAGCCAGCCGCGATAGAGATCGGGATCGGCGACCGTCGCGGACAGCGCGACGCGGCGCATCGCGGGAGCCAGCCGCTGCAGCCGCGCCATCGACAGCGCGAGCAGGTCGCCGCGCTTGGAGGGCGCGAAGGCGTGGACCTCGTCGATCACGATTCGCCTGAGGCCGCCGAACAGCGCCGCCGCGTCCGGATAGCT
>CAZZZX010000258.1:0-4959 GCA_964658585.1 uncultured Novosphingobium sp. | reverse complement strand
AGGAGTTCTTGGGCGAGGTTGGCCGCATGGGAATGGATCAGATCGCCGCGCGCGGGGACATGGTTGTCGTTGACGGGATCCAGAAATACGTCATCGACTGCAACTGGAAAATTCCAACGGAGAATAACTTCGATTGGTACCATGGGCAGGTAACCCATGCTTCAACACTACGTGGAAACCGCGTGGGCGGCCCGCCATCGGCCAAAGAGCTTCCGGCGGAGATACGCGAGGCCATGTCCAAGCCGCCAATGAGCGACCTCCACCAACGTGTCGTATTGGGTGAGTATGGTCATACGATCGGTGGTCCACGCCTCACCCCGGAGATCCGCAAGAACCTGTCTATCATTCCGCGATCGATGAAGATGCCGTTCAACGATCACGAGTGGCGCGAGCGTCCCGACGCTCAAGAGATACTCGGCGAGTTTGGCTCCGACATCATCGGCAGCCCCACGATATTTCCTAATCTCTTCGTGGCTACTAATGGTTTGCAGATGGGTCTTCGGCTCCCGAAAGGGCCACAATCGACAGAAATCTGGTGGTTTACGCTGGTTGAGCGTCGAGAAGATAGTCGTCCCGAAATGGTTATTTCGATGGCTACCCATATGTTTGGGCCCGCAGGTTTGCTCGAGCAAGACGATGGAGAAAACTGGGCCCAAAGTACCCACGGCACGAAAGGGATAGTGGCAAGCCGCTATCCGCTGCATTATGGCATGGGGCTTGGCCGAGGCGAGATCCAGCACACTTCGGAAGGTGCCGCTTACATCGACTCCCCCTATAATGAGTACGGACAACTTTGGCTTTGGCGTTCGTGGGCGGATTGGATGAACGCACCAGACTGGGCGGCGCTCAAGACCAACCGAACTCCCGTCCCGAGCGGAGCGATGTGACATTATTTGAAGATTATCGAGTTATTGCCGTAGCATCCCAACACCTTGTGCCCCAGCGACAGGTCGATGCTAAAGTTCGGAAGCTATGGAGTGTCAAACGATAGCGCTCCGAATGTTATATTTTTACCGTAACGAGAAGATCTCTGACGGGTGCAAAACTGCGCGTTGACATTCTATGCGTACACCATCAATAGGTTGTTTTACGAAAAGATGGGCGGGGTTCGGAACCGGGCGAGCGCCTACGATAACCAAACGGCCGGATCCACCCCGGCCCAGGAGAGGATAGCATGCAAGGCCACCAGAACCGGCGCAGTTGGTATTCGACGACGGCGAAACTCGCACTTATCGCCGCGATCCCAGCGTGGGCGACGAGCGCGTATTGCCAGACAGCCGTGTCACAGCCTGATCGAGGCTCGTCTGGCCAAGCCGCGACGTCGCCGGCCTCCCCCGTGGAACAGAGGGCTGCCTCGACGAACGGAAGCGCAGAGTCGGCAATCGGCGAAATCGTCGTAACTGCTCAAAAGCGCAACACGTACATTCAAGACACCCCAATTGCTATGAGCGCTTATCAACCGGCGGAAATACGCAAGGCCGACATCACAGACGTAACGGGGCTCACGCGAATTGCACCTGACCTTCGGATGACGCAGGTAAACTCATTTGTACAATTGAGTATCCGGGGCATCACCAGCCTCGATATTTCGCCAACAGGCGATCCAGAACTAACTGTAAGCATAGACGGCGAGTATATAAACCGCGGTATTGCTATAAACGCCGCGCTTTTTGATCTTGAAAGAGTAGAGGTTCTCCGCGGCCCGCAAGGAACACTTTACGGTCGCAACGCTGTTGCAGGCGCGATCAATTTAATCGCGGCAAAGCCTAAGTTTACAGATTTCAGTGGTTTCCTTACCGCCGGATACGGGAATTACAACGCAAAACATGTGGAAGCGGCAGTTAATCTTCCGGTCAATGACACACTGGCCTTTCGCATAAGTGGCTTCCATAACGATCACGACGGCTACCGACATAACGGACCTGCCGGCCGCGGCGACGACGGCGACATCAGTGCCGTCCGTGGGTCAGTTCTTTTTAAGCCCACTGACCGTTTCACCGCTTACGCGGCGGTCGAGTATAACAACGTCAACCAGACGGGCGTCGCCCAGTACGGAGTTCTTGTTAACTCTTCCACGCCAGGTCTCGAGCCGTACACAAATCCTAGTGATTTGACGCAATCCAGCTTCATACCCTCACGCACGGTTGTCTCCGACAATCCGACGCATTTTCCTGTGAATACCAATGGTTTTTATAAATCGCAGCAATATGCAGTCAGGGGTCGTCTGGACTATGATTTGGGACCTGCCACACTCAGTTACATCGGTGCTTACAGGGCAATTAGGTCCAGTCAATTCAATAACTCCGATGGGCTAGCTCCCGATGGCGGAACTCATTACGGTGTCACGACGCCGAGACAAGACTCCGATACCCAAAGCCACGAAATTCGTCTTTCCAGCGCTACGAGCAGCCCGATTATCTGGCAGGCCGGGGTGTTTTATTTCAGAGAAACGCTAAATCTGGTGCAGGGCCTTTACTCACCGAATTTTGTAGCTGCACCTGGGTTTCCAGCTAACCCAGTAGAGATTTTTACCCGTTATCGACCGGATTTTGTGTCGACGTCCAAGGCGGCCTTTGGTCAGGCAACTGTCCCAATTGTCCGGGATGTTTTGAGCGTCACCGGCGGTATACGATATACAAAAGACAAGAAGAAAAGCTCATTGATCAATTGCCCTTTCGACTTTGCGGCCTACTTGAGTGGGAATGACAATAGCTCGCCAGAACAAGCAACGTGCCCCGGCCGCACAGACGTCGCTCAGCGCGCCACCGGCAGCAAAATTACATGGTTAGCGGACGTCGATTGGCACCCGGCCCCAAATCATCTCGTCTACGCAAAAGTAGCTACGGGATACAAGTCGGGCGGGTTTGATGTCGGAGACTCGTTTGGGCCTGAGACCCTAACATCCTATGAAATAGGCTCAAAAAATGAGTTCTTTGGGCGGAAGCTAACATTCAATGTAGCTGGTTTCTATTATGATTACAAGAATCAACAGGTTCAGGTTCTGACTGATCTAAACGGGGGTTTCAGAACCGAGAACGCTGGTGCGTCGAGGATATACGGGATCGAGACGGAGACTGGCTACCAGATTACGAGGGACGACCGAGTAAGTTTTACGGCAAATTATCTTAATGCAAAATACACGAAATATATCGGACAATACGGCACTATAAGTGGTGTCACATATTCGGCCGACTTGTCAGGAAACACGCCGGTGCTTTCCCCTAAGTTTACTCTAGCACCATCATATGACCATGTGTTCCGTCTTGGAGATCGCGGGACGCTAACGGCGAGTGCGGTGGGCCATTATACGACCAATTATTACTTATCGGTAGATAATTGGGCGGGTACAAAGGTACACGGCTTTGAAAAGACCGATCTTTCTCTTGAGTACGAAACACCGAGCAAAACCTTGTCGGTTAGGGCCTACGTCCACAATCTTGAAAACAAGATCGTACACACGTACGCGATCTATATTTCTAACCCGAGTGAATATACGTTTGAATATAGTGAGCCGCGAACCTATGGCTTTCAGGTCACAAAAAGCTTTTAACTACGCAAATCGGCAGGCGGCGGGTTGTAATGAGACCTGTGCGCGGGTGGGCGTAGACGGCGGTCGCAAGTCGTGATTCTATAATGCCTCTGATGGCGGAGGCGGGCGTGGCGCATCGGACGATTGGGCAGCAGAGTTTCGGGTTTTCGCGGCGGGAGCGGCCGCGATCGACGCTGGACGAAATCGCCGCGCTCATCGATTGGGAGCCGATCGCGACGTTGCTGGGGCGGCTGTATCCGGCGACGAAGGGAGAGCCGGCCTGGCCGCCGCTGGCGATGTTCAAGGCGATGCTGCTGGCGGTCTGGTACGACCTGTCGGATGTGAAGCTGGCCGATGCGCTCGAAGATCGCGCCTCGTCCCGCCGCTTCTGCGGTTTCTCCGGCACCGAGGCGACGCCCGAGCGGACGGCGTTTGTCCGCTTCCGCCGACTGCTGGTCGCCCGCGACCTCGACCGCGCGCTGTTCGATGCGGTTAGGCGGTGTCTGCCCAGACGTCGGAGGCAGTGTTGTCGTTGGTGACCACGTCGCGCAGCATGCGCCCGTCGAAGCGCGCACCATCGGTGACCTTGCCGCGGCGGATGAAGCCGTATCGCCGGCAGATGGCGATGCTGCTCTTGTAGCCAAAGCTCGGGATGGCGATGTCGATCCCCGGCTTGCCGCCGGGCAGCGGCCGTCCCTTGGCGAACTTCAGCGTCAAACGGGCATCGGTGTCCTTCTGCGCCGCCTTTGCCGGCTGGTCGGGGCAGATCTCCGCCGCGCTCTTGCCCGCCTTGATCGCCTCCTTCTCGGCCGCCGTGTTGCGCTGCTTGAACGGCATCTCCAAGTCGAGCGTATCGAAGCTCTGCAAGGCCATCGACGAGCGCGTGAACGCCTTCCTGAAGCGCCCGCTCAGCGGCGAGTGGCCATACCTCTGGCTCGATGCCACCTACCTCAAGGTGCGCGAGGGCGGCCGGATCGTCAGCGTCGCGGCGATAATAGCCGTCGCCGTCACCACCGAGGGCAAGCGCGAGATCGTCGGCCTGCACATCGGCCCAAGCGAGGCCGAGCCCTTCTGGTCGACCTTCCTGCGCGACCTCGTCCGCCGCGGCCTGAAGGGCGTGAAGCTCGTCATCTCCGATGCACACGAAGGGCTCAAGGCGGCCATCACTCGCGTCGTCGGCGTCACCTGGCAGCGCTGCCGTGTCCACTTCATGAGGAACGCGCTGGCGCACGTGCCGAAGGGCCAGAACACTGTCGTCGCCGCTGCGATCCGCCAGGTCTTCCTCCAGCCGGATCATGCCGCTGCAACCCAGACCTGGCGCCACGTCGCCGACCAGCTCCGCGCACGATGGCCGAAGCTCGGCGCCTGCATGGATGCCGCCGAGCACGATGTGCTGGCCTACATGACCTTCCCCGAGCAGCACCGGGTGA
>CAZZZX010000257.1:0-4961 GCA_964658585.1 uncultured Novosphingobium sp. | reverse complement strand
CGAACGCGATTAGCCGCGTGATGCGTCCGACGCGAGCGTCGTCGAGTTTGTCGCAGCGCCCATTGCGGACGGCGCGCCGCGTTCGTATTTCGGTGTGGTGACCAGACGCCCGCCCCGCCCCGTCCGCAAATTCGGCCGGGGGCCGGTTGCGGGCACGTTGCTCGGCCTGCTGGCCAGTGCCTGCTCGCCGCTGCTCACCTTCAATGCGCTGGTCCCCAAGGATGGCGGCACACGGCTCGTCGCGCAGGACGTCGCCTATGGCGGTGATCCGCGCCAGCAGCTCGATCTCTACGCGCCGAGCAAGGCCGCCGGCCGGCTGCCGGTGATCGTGTTCTTCTATGGCGGATCGTGGAATTCGGGGACGAAGCGCGGCTATGCCTTTGTCGGGCGTGCGCTCGCGGCGCAGGGTTTCCTCGTCGCGGTGCCCGATTATCGGCTGGTGCCGGCGGTGCAGTATCCGGCCTTTCTCGAGGACAGTGCGGCGGCGGTCCGCTGGGTCCGCGGCAATGCCGCGCGCTATGGCGGCGACGGCGATGCGATCGTTCTCGCCGGTCATTCGGCGGGTGCCTACAATGCCGCGATGCTCGCGCTCGACCCGAAATGGCTGGGCGAGGATCGCCAGGCGGTGCGCGGCCTGATCGGGCTTGCCGGCCCCTACGACTTCCTCCCGCTCGAACCCGGTGTCGCGCTCGATACGTTCGGCGCGGTCCGGGACCCGGCGAGCACCCAGCCGATCAGCTACGCGACGCGCGACGATCCGCCCGTCTTTATCGGCTGGGGCACCAAGGACACGACGGTCCGACCGAGCAACAGCGAGCATCTCGCCGCACGTCTCGCCGCGGCGGGGGTACGCGTCGAGGCGCACCCCTATCCGGGTCTGACCCATGTCGCGATGGTCACCGCGCTGGCCCGGCCGTTCCGCGGCCATGCGCCGGTGCTGGCGGACCTCGCCGCCTTTGCCCGCTCGGTGACCGCGCAGCGCGAGACCGCCCCTAATTCTGCCCGGTGAGCGCCGGGCCGTCCGCGCGGGCGACGCGCGGCGCGTCGCAGGGCGGGGCGGGGAAGGCGTGGCGCCCGAAGACGTGCGCCTTGCCCGCCGGGACTGAGTGCATCGCGGGGCGGCCGCACGGTTCGGTCGCGGCGATCGGGCGATAGGCACGGTGCGGGCTGCGCCCGGCGGTGGCGCCGCTCGCCTCGACATGGGTGCCCCCCGGCGCGGCCTGGGCGAGTGCGGGGACGGCCGGGACGGCGATCAGCGCGGCGGCGGCGAGAAAGCGAAACATGACAGGCTCCTTCAGGGTTTTCGATGACAGCCCATTTGGAAGGCCCGCCTTGCCCGTTCGTCGCGCGACTGTAAGGATTCATGTCCGCGGCCGATCGCGGGTGGCGGCACGCGATCCGGCCGCTAGAGCCGGCCCGACACCGGCGGGGCGGAGCCACCTCCCCGACGCAGATCGAAGGACTGGCACGACCGGCCTGACGGTAGCCGGCGCGCGAGCTCGAGGAGGACGCTTTTTGATTTCGGCGCTGATGGCCCCGGGCGGGCGCGGATGACCGCGCCGGTCATCCTGCTGGTCGAGGACGATGCGCCGCTGCGCACGCTGACCACGCGCGCGCTGCAGGAGAACGGCTATGTCGTGCGCCCGTGCGGCGCCGCACCCGAGATGTGGCAGGCGCTGGCGCTCGGCCCGGTCGATCTCGTGCTGCTCGACATCATGCTGCCGGGCACCAGCGGCATCGATCTGTGCCGCGCACTGCGCAAGGAGAGCGAGGTGCCGATCATCTTCGTCAGCGCGCGCGGCAGCGAGACCGATCGCGTCGTCGGGCTCGAACTCGGCGCGGACGACTATCTCGCCAAGCCGTTCGGCACGCGCGAGTTGATCGCGCGGGTGCGCGCGGTGCTGCGCCGCGGCGGGCTCGAGCGCAGCCAGGCCGATCGCGGCCAGGGGCTCGCCGAGTTCGACGGCTGGACGCTGAGCTTCCCGCGCCGCGAGCTCGTCTCCCCGGGCGGGGCGATCGTCGAACTGACCGGCGCCGAGTTCGACCTGCTCGCCACGCTGATCGATCATGCCCAGCGCGTCATCGCGCGCGAACGGCTGATCGAACTGTCGCGCACCCGGATGGGAGACAGTTCGGATCGCTCGGTCGACGTGCTGGTCAGCCGGGTGCGGCGCAAGCTGTCGGTCGCGGGCCGGGACGCGCCGATCATCACCGTGCGCGGCGTCGGCTACATGCTCAACACCGAGGTGGTGCGGCGGTGAAGCCGTTCGGATCGCCCGGCCTGCTCGGCCGGCTGCTGGCGATCCTGCTGCTGATCGTCGCGTTCGAGTTCGGTGCCAGCACGCTGCTCTACGAGCACGCCAGCCAGGCGCTGGTCCGCGACGACGAGGCGCACCGGCTCGCCGAGCATCTCGTCATCGCGCGCAAGCTGCTGTCCGAACGATCGCCGGCCGAGCGTCCGGCGATGGCCGCGTTGCTCAGCACCAGTCGCTACCGGATCGGCTGGAGCGGCACCGGACCGCCGCCGCCCGCTGGCGATACCCGCGCGATCGAGACGACGGTGATCGACTGGGAGCCGACGCTTGCCGATGGCGACATGCGGCTCGCGATCGCCGCTTCGGGCACGGGTAGGGGCGCGCGACTGGCCGGCGGGCTGCGGCTGCGCGACGGGAGCTGGGTGCGGTTCGTCGCCGCGGTGCCCGACGAGCGCGTGAGCGCGCTGCACCGGGTATTGCTCGCGCTGCTTCCCGCCGCGCTCGTGCTGGCGCTCGGTGCGCTGCTGTTCCGCCGCACGCTGCGGCCGATCGCCGGGCTCGCCGCGGCGACCGAGCGGATCGGGCGCGGTGACGGCGGCGTCGTGGTGGAGGCGGGGCCGGCCGAGGTGCGCCGCCTGATCCGCGCCTTCAACGCGATGCAGGCGCGCATCCGCCAGCTGATCGACGATCGTACCCAGGCGCTGGCGGCGGTCGGCCACGATCTGCGTACGCCGCTGGCGCGCCTGCGTCTGCGCACCGATGGCATCGAAGACACCGCGCTGCGCCGCGCGTGCCGCGAGGATGTCGGCGAGATGACCGCGATGGTCGGCTCGCTGCTCGCCTATCTCGGCGGCGAGGCGGATCCCGAGCCCGCGGTGCTCACCGACATCGCGGTGCTCGCCGCGACGATCGTCGACGACGCGGGTGATCGCGGCGGTGACGTGCGCTATCGGGGGCCAGACCATCTCGAGGCGCGTGTCCGGACGCTCGGCCTCAAGCGCGCGCTCGGCAATCTCGTCGAGAACGCGTTGCGCTACGGCACGCGCGCGACGGTGGGGCTTGCCGAGGAAGGCGCCATGCTGGTGTTGAGCGTCGAGGACGACGGGCCGGGCATCGCGCCCGATCGCATCGCCGATGCGCTACGCCCGTTCTCACGACTCGACCCGGAGCGCGGGCGCGACACCGGCGGGCTGGGTCTCGGCCTCGCGATCGTCGCGCGCGTCGCCGAACTGGAGGGCGGCACCCTGCATCTGGAGACCCGTGCCGAGGGTGGCTTGCGCGCGGAACTCAGGCTGCCGCGGCGCTAGCTATCGCGCGCCGGGTCAGGCGGCGAGGACGATCAGCACCGCGGCGACGATCGCCACCGCATCCTCGATCAGCGCGGCCGGCAGATCGCGGCGAAATGCGATGGCGAGCCGGGCACGCACCGCGCTGCCGCCATAGGTGCCGATCAGCGCGCCGACGACGCCCGCGACCGCCCCTGCCGCGAGCACGCCGCCCGCGGTACCGATCGTCGCGCCCGCAAGCGCGCCGCTGGCGATCCGCGCGCCGAGCCCGATCGCGGCCTTGCGGCTGGGCGTGCTCGGCAGCGTGTCGGCGTAGAGTTCGCCGAGCGCGAGCAGCGCGAAGATCCATTTCGTCCAGGCGAAGCCCATGAAGGCGAGGGGCGTCGCGGCGACGGGCAGCACAGCCGCCGCCGCCGCGAACGCGACGGCGGTCGGCGCGATGAAGGTCCGCAGGCCGGCGACGACACCGATCAGGAGGGCGAGCAGGACGATCATGACGGTTGCTCCGCTGGCGGCGCGAGGCGGAGAGCGCGGGCCAGTGCGACACCGTAACGATGTCCGGTGCTCCCGTCATCCCCGCGAAAACGGGATGATGGCTCGCGTTGCGCGGCGCCGGAATGGCGGAGCAGTGGCGATCGACACCAAAATTCGGGATATTCTTCCGGAGACCCTTTACGGCATGACCGGAAAACCACGCGTTCCGGACTTGGCACGCGCTCTGCAAAGCATGTCGCACACTCGATCAGGAGACACGACATGACCGCTTTCGACCGCACCACGCTGCGCGACACGATGATCTCGGCAATGGCCTCGCTGGTGTTCAGCCTCGCGCTGGTCGGCGCGGCGGCGCTGCCCGCGCAGACCGCGGCGGCCGCGGTGCTCGGGCTGTAAGCGCCCGCTATGGCGATCCCGCGCATGGCGCTATGACGGCGCGCGATGTTCCACCGCGTCCCCGAACCGCAAGACCACGCTGCCGATCCGGCGCTTGAGATCGTCGCCGCACCGTCGATGCCGCCATCACCCCCGCCGGCGCGACGCCGGCGGATCGGCCGGCTGGTGCGGTGGGCGATCCTCGCGCTGCTCGCGCTGATCCCGGTGGCGGTCGCCTGGCTGGCGATCACCGCGCCATTGTCGCAGTCGCTCAAACCGATCGCGCCGCCGAGCATGACCCTGCTCGCCGCCGACGGCACGATGATCGCGCGGCGCGGCGCGATCACCGGCCGGCCGGTCGATGTCCGCGCGTTGCCGCGCTATGTCGGCGACGCCTTCATCGCGATCGAGGACCGGCGCTTCTATCATCACGGCGCGATCGACCCGCGCGGCATCGCGCGCGCGATGTGGCACGACGTCCGTGCGCGCGGGATGCGCGAGGGCGGCTCGACGATCACCCAGCAGCTCGCGAAGCAGGTCTTCCTGACCG
>CAZZZX010000256.1:0-4963 GCA_964658585.1 uncultured Novosphingobium sp. | reverse complement strand
CGGCAGCACGTCGGAGCCGAGCCGGCGCACCTCGGCGGCGGCGACGCCATAGGTGCGGATGGTGATCGTGCCGCCCTCGGGCATCGCGTCGCGCGCATTGACCGCGAGGTTGACGATCACCTGCTCGAGCTGCCCGGGATCGGCACGCACCACGCCGAGCGCGCGGCCATGGCTGATCTCCAGCCGGGTCTGGTCGCCGAGCAGCCGCTTGAGCAGGTTCGAGACCTCGGACACCACGTCGGGCAGCTGGAGCACCTGCGGTCGCAAGGTCTGCTGGCGCGAGAAGGCGAGCAGCTGGCGGGTCAGCCCGGCGGCGCGGTTGGCGTTGTGGCGGATCTGGTGGATATCGTCGTAATCGCTGTCGCCGGGCGTGTGGCGCATCAGCATCAGATCGCAATGGCCGATCAGCGCGGTCAGGATATTGTTGAAATCATGCGCGATCCCGCCGGCGAGCTGACCGACCGCCTGCATCTTGTTGGCCTGGTTGACCTGGCGCTTGAGCTTGGTCTCCTCGCCCGTGTCCTTGAGGCTGAGCAGCACCGCCGCGGTGCCCAGCCCGGGCGCGGCGGCGACGGTGAGCGACACCGGCTCCTCGGCACGCCGTGCGAGGCGCACGGTGATGTCGCCGGACAGGATCGGCCCCTGACCGGCGAGTCCGGCCGGCGGCTTGGCGGCGGCGAAGCGGCGCACCGCGTCGGCGACCGCGCTCTTGTCCTCCTTGACCACCAGGTCGCCGGGATAGACCGGGCGCGGCTCCTCGATCGGCAGCGCGGCGGCGTTGGCGAAAGCGTCGTTGAGGAACAGGAATCGCCCGTCGCGATCGACCAGCGCGAGGCCGAGCGGCAGGGTCTGGAGCAGATCGTAGACGTCGGAGGGCTGGGTGCCCTGGATCGTCTCGCGCGCCGCGGGATCGTCGAACAGCAGGATCGCCGAGGCGCCGTCGAACGCCTCCTCGCCGTCGACGGGCACGGGCAGCATCCGCACCGGATCGCTGTCGTCGCCATCGCGGCGGAAGTGGAGCGTGCCGTCCTCGTCCTGGACGAGGAAGGCGGTGAAGTCCCGGCCGATCATCGCGGTGTCGCCATGCCCGGTCGCGCGCGCGGCGAACACGCGGTTGGCGGCGAGGATGCGGCCATGCTCGTCGACCAGCACGGTGAGGATGCCGACCCGGCCGAGCCGCTCGCCCATCGGCCCGGCGAGCAGCGCGACCGCCTCCTCGCGCATGTCGCCGCGCGCATCGCTCAGCCGCCACAGCAGATGGTCCTCGCCGCTGCCCGCACGCGCCACCGAGAGCCGCAGCCGGCGCGTGCCGAACTCGCCCTCGGCCTGTCCGTCGCGCCACGCGGCGCGGCCGAGCCCGGCGATCGTCACGGCATCCGCGGCGAGCCCGGGCAGCTCGGGCGGCGGCGCGGCGCCGAACCGCTCGATCCACGAGGCGTTGGCGACGATCAGCCGGCCGCCACGCCCGGTCAGCGCCGCCGCGCCCGCCGCCGCATCGAGCGCGGCGCGGAGCAGCGCGCGGTCGCCCTCGCCCAGCTCGCCGCCGGTCGCACCCGCGCCGCGCCGCGACAGCACCAGCATCGTCACCGCCATCACCACCGCGAACCCCGCGGCGAAGCCGATCGCGAACCGCCTGTCCGCGACCGCCTGCCCGATCAGCACCGCCGAGCCGAGCCCGGCGAGCGCGATCACCACCGCGACGAGGCGGGCGGTATCGAATTTCGGCGCGACCGGCATCGCGGCGCGCAGGAGCGGTCGGGGAGCGAGCATCGCCATCGCCCTCTCTTCGGCCCGGCGACGCGGGTCCGTCAATCGCAGCGCGTCACCACACCTTCACGCGCTCGGCGGGGGCGAGATACAGCTTGTCGCCGGGCTTGACGCCGAACGCCTGGTACCAGTCGTCGCGGTTGCGGACCTCGTCGACGCGGGTCTCGCCCGGCGCGTGCGGATCGCTCAGCACCTGCTTGCGCAGCGCGGGCTCGCGATACTTGGTCCGCCAGATCTGGGCGAAGCCGAGATAGAAGCGCTGCTCGCCGGTGAAGCCGCCCAGCACCGGCGCGGGCTTGCCCGCGAGCGAGATCCGATAGGCGTCGCGGCTGACGGTGATGCCCGCCAGATCGGCCATGTTCTCGCCGAGCGTCAGCCCGCCATTGACGTGCAGACCGGGCAGCGGCTCGTAAGCGTCATACTGCTTCGTCAGCGCGTCGGTGAGCGCGGTGAAGCGCGTCACGTCCTGCGCGGTCCACCAGTCGGACAACATGCCGGTGGGATCGTACTTGCGGCCCTGATCGTCGAAATGATGGCTGAGCTCGTGACCGATCACCGCGCCGATGCCGCCATAGTTGATCGCCGGATCGGCCGCCGCATCGAAGAACGGCGGCTGCAGGATCGCGGCGGGGAACAGGATGATGTTGCGGACCGGATCGGCCTCGGCGTTGATCGTCATCGGCGTCATGTCCCATTCGCCGCGATCGACCGGACGGCCGAGCTTGCCGAGCTGGCGCGCGAACTCCCACGCCTTGGCGCGCTGGACGTTGCCGACCAGATCGCCGCGATCCACGGTCAGGGCCGAATAGTCGCGCCACCGCTCGGGAAAGCCGATCAGCGGGCGGAAGGCGGCGAGCTTCTCGATCGCCTTTTGCCGCGTCGCCGGGTCCATCCATGGCACCACCTTCAGCCGCTCGCGATAGGCGGCGATGATGTTGCGGACCAGCGCGTCCGCCTGCGCCTTGGCCTCGGGCGGGAAGTACTGCGCGACATAGGGCTTGCCGATATCGTCGCTCATCTGCTCGGTGACGAGGTTCACGCCGCGCTTCCAGCGTGGCTGGTTCTCGGGCTGGCCGGTCAGCGTCGTGCCGCGGAAGGCGAAGCGCGCATCGACGAACGGCTTGGCGAGATACGGTGCATAGGCGTCGACCAGGTTGGCGAGCATCTGGTCCTTGAGCACCGCCAGCGGGGTCTGCGCCCAGAGCTGCGCCTCGCCGGTCACCGCACTCGGCTGCTCGACCATGATCGCGCTCTGGCCGGCGACGCCGAGGCCGCCCAGATAGGCGCTCCAGTCGAAGCCCGGCGCCTTGGCGGCGAAATCGCCCGGCGCCCATTTGTTGTAGGTCTTGTCGATATCGCGCGAATCGACGCGGTTCCAGTGGACCTTGGCGATGCTCGTCTCGAACGCCATGATCGCCTGTGCGCGCGCCGCCGGGCCGGGCGCACCGGCGAGCGTCAGGAGCTGGGTCAGATACGCGACATAGGCGGCGCGCGTCTGCACCAGCTTGGCATCGTCGCTCAGATAATAATCGCGATCGGGCAGGCCGAGCCCACCCTGGTGGAGATGGAAGATCGCGGTCCGCGGCGCCTTGTCGTCGGGGCTGACCGGCTGCTCGAACGGCTCGGGATGGTTGAACAGCGTGTCGACGCCGAGCTTCTGCAGCGCCGCCATCTCCGCCGCCAGCGCCGCCTTGTCCGGTGCGGCGGCGATCTTCGCCATGATCGGCTGCAGCGGCGCGATGCCCTTCGCGTCCGCGGTCGCCTCGTCCATGAAGCTCGCGTAGAAATCGCCGATCTTGACGCCCGGCGTCCGGCTCGCGGTCTCGAGGATGGCGCGGGTGCGGGCGAGCGACAGCTCGTTCAGCTTGTTGAACATCCCGTAGCTTGAGCGATCGGCGGGGATCGCGGTCTGCTTCTGCCAGGTGCCGTTGGCGAAATCGTAGAAATCGTCGCCGGGCTTGACCGATCGGTCCATGCCCGCGGCGTCGAAGCCGAACGTGCCGTACATCGGCTTGGCGGCGGGCTGGGCCGAGGCGGTACCCGCGATCAGCGTGGTGGCGAGCAGGACGGAAAGGATACGCATCGGCCAAAGCTCCGGGAAATCGGGAAACATCCCCGATAGCGCACCCCCCCGCATTGGCAAGCGACTGCCCGGTCAGCCGCGCTCGCGCATCAGCCGCGCCTTGTCGCGCTTCCAGTCGCGGTCCTTCGCGGTCTCGCGCTTGTCGTGGAGCTTCTTGCCCTTGGCGAGCGCCAGCTCGACCTTGGCGCGGCCGCGGCCGTTGAAATAGATCGACAGCGGGATCAGCGTCATCCCCTCGCGGGTGACGCCCTGGCGCATCTTCTCGATCTCGCGGACATGGAGCAGCAGCTTGCGCGGCCGCTTGGGCTCGTGGTTGAAGCGGTTGCCGAAATTATATTCGGGGATGTTGGCGTTGATCAGGCTGACCTGGCCGTCCTTCACCTCGGCATAGCTCTCCGCGATCGTGCCCTCGCCGAAGCGCAGGCTCTTCACCTCGGTGCCGGTCAGCGCGATGCCGGCCTCGAAGAATTGTTCGAGGAAATATTCGTAGCGCGCGCGCCGGTTCTCGGCGACGATCTTGGTCTTCTCGAATTCGGCGGGACGGGGACGGGCCATCAGATCAGCCCCGCGATCCCGAGCGCCGCATCGACCGCCGCCCGCGCCGCCTCCCCCGCCGGCGTCATCGGCAGGCGCAGCTCGGCCGGAAACGCGGGGCGCAGCCTGCCCAGCGCATATTTGGTCGGGCCCGGCGACGCATCGGCGAACAGCGCGGCGTGGAGCGGGTAGAGCCGGTCCTGCAGCGCCAGCGCGTCCGCCCAGCGGCCCGACAGCATCGCCGCCTGGAAATCGGCGCACAGCCGCGGCGCGACGTTGGCGGTGACCGAGATGCACCCCACCCCGCCCATCGCGTTGAAGCCCAGCGCCATGTCGTCGTTGCCCGAGAGCTGGCAGAACGCCTCCCCGCACGCCAGCCGCTGCGCCGAGACGCGCGCGAGATTGCCGCTCGCGTCCTTGATCCCGACGATCGACGGGATCCCGGCCAGCCGGCCGAGCGTCGCCACGGTGATGTCCGTCACGGTGCGCGACGGCACGTTGTAGACCATGATCGGCAGGTCGCAGCCGTCGGCCAGCGCGGCGAAATGCGCGTACACGCCGTCCTGGTTGGGGCGGTTG
>CAZZZX010000255.1:0-4970 GCA_964658585.1 uncultured Novosphingobium sp. | reverse complement strand
CTGCCGTCTCGAGCGTCGCACAGTCGGCTGCGGCCGCCGAGCCGAGCGAGGCGACCACCGCGGCGAGCAGCGCTGCGGCATCGGGCAGCGTCGCGGCGCGCGAGGAGGACAGGCCGTCGACCTCCTTCAGTCGCGCCTTGTCGAGATGCGCGAGCGCGCGGACAAGGCGCGCGGGCGCCTCGGGCGGCATCGCAAAGCCGTGGATGATCGGCAGCGGATAGTCGGTCATGTGCATGACCAGCCGCGCCAGCGCGCGCCACGATCCGCCGACCAGGTAGAAGGGCAGGCCCTGCCCCCGGCCGGTCCAGCCGGTCTCGGCGAAGGATCGCGTGACGCGCTGGCCGAGCGCGCGGGGCCCGCGTCGGCGGATCTCCCCGATGCGCAGCACGCCGAGCGGAAACGATGTGCGCTCGTGGACCTGCCCGCCCCGGACGCGGACGAGTTCGAGGCTGCCGCCGCCGAGATCGCCGACGATGCCGTCCGCGTCGGGGAAGGCGGCGATCACCCCCTCACCCGCCATCTCGGCCTCCTCGGCGCCCGACAGCACCGTCATCTCGAGCCCGATCGCAGCGGCGCGATCGAGGAAGAGCTGTCCGTTCGACGCCTCGCGCACCGCTGCGGTCGCCACCGTATGGAGCGTCGACACGCCGATCTTGTCCGCCACCAGCCGGAACCGCTCGAGCGCCACGAAGGCGCGGTCGATCGCCTGCGGATCGAGCGCGCCGGTCGCCGCCAGCCCTTTGCCCAGCCCCGCCATCACCTTTTCGTTGAACAGGATCGAGGGGATGCGGCGCGGCCCGTCATAGACGACGAGGCGGATCGAGTTGGAGCCGATATCGATGATGCCGACACGGCCGTCCGCCGCGACCGGTCCGGACGCGGTGGCTGCCACGGCGGTCGCCGGCGGCGGCGGAACGCGGAACAGGAAGCCGGGCTTCATCACGCCCCGGCAGATACGGACAAAGCGGCGGAGCGGGAAGCATCCGAATCGGCCGCCGCCCCGAACGCCTTGCCGAAGGTCAGGCCGCACGGCATGTCGAGATCGGCGAACGCGCCGAACCGCACCTCGTCCGCGAGCAACCGATGCACCGCGAACAGTGCGTTCTGGTCGGCGTACCAGAGACCCGCCGCCTGCCTCGCGAAGATACCCGCGGTGACCGCGCCCAGCGCACGCGCGAAGCGCCGCCCGCCCGCGGTCGGCGCGACGAGCACCGCGCCGGCCTGGATGGCGTGCCAGGGGTGCGCGCGATAGCCCGGCTTGGACATCAGGACGGCGTCGCGATCCTGCAGTTCGGGTGCGAGCGGGGTGGCGAGCACCGCATCGACATCCGCGCACAGCACCGGGACCGCCGACGTCTCCAGCCTTTCGGCGAGCCGCACGAAGCGCGCCGCGGCATACCAGGCGCGCGCGTCGCCGCCGCGGTAGCGCTCGGCCGAGATCGTCAGGCGGGGTGCGAGCGGGCCGGCGATGCCAACCAGCCACGCCGGATCGTCCGCCGCCGGATCGACGAGATGAAGATGCACCGCGGCCCCCGGCGCATGACGCGCGATCGAAGCCAGCCAGGCGGGCACGTAGCGACGCAGGTAGCGATGGTCGCACGACGCCAGCACCACCATGTCGCCCGCATCCCCACGGCGGACGACTTCGGCTGCCGGCATCGCGATGGATCCGGCGCGCCATCCGTCGCACGCCCGGGGCGCGGGCACGCTGCGACAGCCGACCGAGCGCTTCCAGAGCACCGCGACATCCGCGCCGGCGCGGCGATAGAGCGCCGCCGCCGCCGCCCAGTCGTCGTCGATCAGCGCGAGGCAGGCGCGATAGAGCTGGCTCCAGGGCTGGTCGCCGAACCGCGCCTCGCTCGCCGCGCACAGGCGCCCGACCTCGGCGATCCCGATCGCGTCGCGCTCGTTGCGCAGCCGCGCCCAGCACAGCAGATCGAAGGCGACGCCCGTGAAGGCGCGCGACGCGGGCGCGCCGCCGAGCACGCGCGCGACCGGCTCGTCGAGCAGCGCGGGGAGCGCGGGAAGAGCACGACCGCGGATCGCCGCGACCGCGGCGGCGATGATCGCCGCTTCCTGCGCGGTCGTCACCGGGTTCAGGCGGCGCCGCGACGCAGCGTGAGGCGCGGCACGCCGTCCGACTTGCGCAGCGCAGCGCCGCGCCCGGACAGCGACGGATTGGTCATGAAATAGCGGTGCAGGTTGAACGGCTTGCCGCGCGCCACCGTGACGCGGCCGTAGCTGCCGTCGGCGTTGAGGATCCAGCTCTGCTCGGTATCGATCAGGTTGGCGACCATCACCTGACCGAGGATCTGCTCGTGGACGGTCGGATTGGTGACGGGAAGCATGTATTCGACGCGGCGATCGAGGTTGCGCGGCATCCAGTCCGCGGACGAGATGAACACCCGCGCCTTGGGATTGGGCAGCGCCTCGCCGTCGCCGAAGCAGAAGATGCGGCTATGCTCGAGGAAGCGCCCGATCACCGACTTGACGCGGATATTCTCGGACAGACCCGGTACCTGCGGTCGCAGGCAGCAGATGCCGCGCACGATCAGATCGACCTGCACGCCGGCGGCCGACGCGCGGTACAGCTTCTCGATGATCGCGGGATCGACCAGCGAGTTCATCTTCGCCCAGATGCTGCCCGGCCGCCCGGCGCGGACATGGTCGATCTCGCCGTCGATCATCTCGGCCAGCTTCTCGCGCAGCCCGTGCGGGGAGATGGTGGCGAGCTCCATATTCTGCGGCTCGACATAGCCGGTGATGTAGTTGAAGATCTGCCCGGCATCGCGCGCCGCGCGCGGATCGGCGGTGAAGAAGCTCAGGTCGGTGTAGATGCGCGCGGTCACCGGGTGATAGTTGCCGGTACCGAAATGGCAGTAGGTGCGGATCACGCCGCCCTCGCGCCGCACCACCATGCTGATTTTGGCATGGGTCTTCCAGTCGATGAAGCCATAGACGACCTGTACCCCGGCCCGCTCGAGCTGGCTCGCCCAGAGCATGTTCTGCTCCTCGTCGAAGCGCGCCTTGAGTTCGACCACCGCGGTCACCGACTTGCCCGCCTCCGCCGCGTCGATCAGCGCGCGGATGACCGCGGACTGCTTGCCCGCGCGGTACAGCGTCTGCTTGATCGCGATGACGTCGGGATCCTGCGCCGCCTGCTTGAGGAAAGCGATCACCACCTCGAAGCTCTCGTACGGGTGGTGGACGACGATATCCTTGTCGCGGATCGCGGCGAAGCAGTCGCCGCCATGCTCGCGGATGCGCTCGGGGAAGCGCGCGGTATAGGCCGGCCATTTGAGATCGGGCCGGTTCTCCTCGGTCAGCTGGTCGAGATCGGCGATGCCGAGAAAGCCCGACGCCTCGGAGACCAGTGCCGCATCGTTGCCGAGCGCGTCGACGACCAGCGATTCGAGCGCCTCGGGCATCCCCGCCTCGATCCGCAGCCGGATCACCTTGCCGCGCCGGCGCCGCTTGATCGCGGTGTGGAAGTAGCGGACGAGATCCTCCGCCTCCTCCTCCAGCTCGATATCGCTGTCGCGGATCACGCGGAACACGCCGTCGCCGAGCACCTCGTAGCCGGGGAAGAGCAGCGCGGTCGACCGGCGGATGATCGTCTCGACCGCGATGTAGCGCGCGGTCTCGCCGGGCAGGCGGACGAAGCGCGGCAGCGGCGCCGGGATCATCAGCAGCTCGCGGATCGGCTCGCCATCGGCCAGCCGCTTGAGGTCGAAGACCAGGCTGAACCCCTTGTTGGGGATGAACGGGAAGGGATGCGCGGGATCGAGCGCCTGCGGCGTGAGCACCGGCATGATCTGCTCGCGAAAATGCGCTTCCAGCCATGCCTCGTCCTCGGCGGCGATGCCGTCATTGCCGAGGATGTGGAAATCGGCGGCGGCGAGTTCTTCCTTCAGCGTGCGCAACACGCCCTGCTGGCGGCGCATCAGTTCATCCGCGCTGTCGCTGATCGCGCCGAGCTGCTGGCCGGGGGTCAGGCCGTCCGCGGAGAGCTGCTCGACGCCGTTCATCTGCTGGCCGCGCAGGCCGGCGACGCGGACCATGAAGAACTCGTCGAGATTGTTCCCCGAGATCGACAGGAAGCGGATCCGCTCGAGCAGCGGGTGCGCGGGATTGCACGCCTCGTCGAGCACGCGCTCGTTGAAGGCGAGCCACGACAGCTCGCGGTTGAAGTAGCGCTCGCGCGGCGCGACCGGATCGGCGGCGGCGGCCGAATCCTCCGCGCTCACCGAGGCGACGGCCTCCGCGATCGTCTCGTTGGTGACGGGGACGAGCCCGTCGGCGGCGTCATGCAAGGGTCCGGTCATCGCGCCATCATAGCGCGGCCTCGCTTAAGCGTCGATGACAGGGACACCCGCCAGCGCCTCGCGCGCCAGCGCCAGGGTCAGCGGACGTGCACGCGACAATGCGACGCGATCCAGTGCCTCGATCGCGCCGAGCGCGCCGACATAGCTCCGCTCGATCCGCGCGCTCAGCCAGGCGACGACGCGCGGCGGCGCGAACAGGCCGCGATGCGCGAGCCCGCGCTCGATCAGCGCGGCGATCAGCATGTCGTCGGGTGGCAGGATCGCGGCACGCGGCGTCGCGGCGAGACGCGAGGCGAGATCGGGCAGCGTCACCGCCCAGTCGGGCGGCGCCACGTCGGCGACGATCAGCAACGGCCGGCGCTCCTGCATCGCCGCGTTCCAGGCGTGGAAGATCGTTTCTTCGGGGACGCGCCACGCATCGTCGATCAGACGGCCGCCGGTCTTGGCGGCGAACAGTCGGCCGATCAGGCTGCGGCCCGACTTGCGCGGCCCGGTGAGGATCGTCACCGGCACCGCCCACAGCGCCCAATGCTCAAGATGCCGGGCGACCGCGGTGTTGGCGGGCGAGAGGATGAAACGGTCGTCGCGCTCGTCCTCCGGCCAGTCCAGCGGAAGCGCGATCTGCGTCACGGCTGGGCCGGTGCG
>CAZZZX010000254.1:0-4986 GCA_964658585.1 uncultured Novosphingobium sp. | reverse complement strand
GTAGCTCCTCTTCGGTCTCCGATAGTGTGATATAGAGAACCGGCTCACCCGCCTTAGCACCTTCCATCAGAAACTGAGTGGCGATTGTGGTCTTGCCTGCACCCGGACTACCCTCGAGCAGGAACAGGCGCCCAGAGGCCAAACCACCTGCCAGGATGTCGTCAAGGCCGGCCACGCCGGTCGCGCAATTGGTCACGGTAATGCCCTCAAGGAATCGACGCCACTATCAGCTGGCGCGCCGCAATTGCATTGATGCAGTTTAAGGTCGCGTGTTTGCTCGTAATCGCCGCCGATTGTGTAGCCCGCGCAGATCCACCATGCCATCCGTTCGTCTGGTGCGATCCGGGGGCGACGGCATCGCAGCGTATCGATGGCGCGCACCTCGACATGGGCGTGGATTGCGGGGTCTCCGCACGCACACGGGCCAGAGAAGCGGCAAGCGAAGACTGGTCGAGTGTCGGGACAGCAAGCGGGGTGGCAGCATCTGCGCGCGCTTGCCAGCCGGTATATCGTTGGCCGCATTTCCCGCCGAACATAATGCAACGCATGTGGAAACACTGAATTCGCCCCTCAACCACTCGCCACCGGCGATGTGGATGGATCGAGCGCCCATTGAACGCATCGCCGTGTCGTAGAGCATTCGCCGACGCAGCGGGGTCGCAGGGCGTTCGGTGGGTAGAGTAGACGCCGGGCAAACATAGCTTGGCTATCGTATAAAACTTTCTTGGACCAGATTGATTTCGGTCAGCCCCACTACTCCAACGATGCGTGCGAATGCGGGAATGACCGTGGTCGGCAGCGGGCGGTTCGTCGGCGTGACGCCGCACGTCGAGAACCGCAAGCTGGTGCTGGTCGATGCGATCGACGGCACGAGCAAGATCCTCGAGACGGGCGATCTACGTTCGCTGGTCCTGTCGCCGGACCGGCGAGTGGCGGCGATCTCCGAACAGACGACATCCTTCAACCTCGTCGCCGACCAGCCGCTCTCCGAGAAGGACCAGCTTCGCCGCCACCGGCTCATGCTCGTCGATCTCGGCACTGGCCGGCGCACCGACGTGTGCGAAAAGTGCGACATCAGGACGATCAAGCCGCTCTGGCGTCCGGACGGCGGGGCGATCCTGTTCGGCGGCACCGTGGACGGCGCGGCGCAAGCCGACCTGACCGGCTGGACGTACGACCTCGCCAGCCGGACAGTCGCATTGATTCTTCCGAAGAGCCTCGAACTCGTCGACGCCATGTCACTGCACGGCCCAACCGACCTCGCCCGCGCATGGGTGGACGGCCAGCCCATCCTGTTCGCGCGTCCGGCGAATCATGCCGATGGCCGGTTCGACTGGTATCGGGTCGATGGCAGCGATGCGCATTGCCTCACCTGTTCGCTGGCGCAGGCGGGTGCCGATCTGGTCCAGGCCGACCGTGACGAGCCGATCATGGTCATTGGTGGCAATGGCTGGCGGCTCGGTGCGGGCGGCGCGACCATGGCGTTCGAAGGAGATGGCGCGCTCGATGTGCCGTCCGGTGGTGTCGATCGCGCTTCGCGTGGCTTCCTGACATGAGGCCGGGCGAGGTTCAGGCGCTCGTCACGATCGGGGGACTGATCGAGACCTTCCAGCCGCAGCTCTGGACGACACCCTGGTCCGATCCCGCGCCCTATCTCGCGTCGAGCGCGATCTTCCATGCCGACAAGATCCATACGCCGATGCTGATCCAGGCGGCCGATGCCGATGCCGTCTCGTTGCAGCAGGGCGAGGAGCTGTTCTCGGCGTTGCACCGGCAGGGCAAGGACGCGGAACTGCTGAGCTATTGGGGCGAGGACCATGTGCTGTCGAGTCCTGCCAATATCCGCGACTTCCATGAACGCATGTTCGGCTGGTTCGACTGTCATTTCGATCCGGCAGGCAAGGCGTGCGTGACCGATGCGTCGTCGCCTTGACCATCGGCCGATCCGAGCCGCTCGGCCCACCCCCGCGCCCAGCGCTCCATGATGATAGTCGTCAACAGCTCGGAATAATGATCCTGGGTCATGAGGGTGTCGGGGGTCAGGATCGCCTCGAGCGCGGCATGGTCGATGACCTCGTGGGCGGCGAGGAGACCATCGAGCAGAAATTCGCGCAGGAAGACGGTGCTGCCGGCAAGCATGCGGCCGAAATAGAGCGTCAGGTCGCCCTTGCCGCGACGATCGATGAGCATGGCCGGGAGCCGGCGCGAGAAGGCCGTGCGGGCAAGCGCTCGTTCGCGCCGACCATGCGTCAGGTCGATTGCGGGTATGGCGAGGACATCCTCGGCCATCGCTAGCACGTCCGCGTCTTTCGAGCCTTGCGCGTATAAGATCCGGTCGGGGCCGAGCCCCACCTGCTCCAGGCCGGGCGCATAGAGATCGAACCGAGTCAGCGCCCAAAGCATCGTGAGGCCGGGCCCTGCTGCAAATCGCGCTGCAATTCCAGCGGCGAACAGGGTCGCCGCGGCATCGTCGCTCAGCGCGGACGAAGCGGCTGCTATCTCGTGCAGACCAGCGCCATCTAGGCCGCTATCGGCAAGGCGATCGTCGAGCGCATCGATGCCGAACGGCAGCGCCGGCCCACGGTCTTCCTGCGCGAGCGTTAGCTCGGCGCGAAGCGCGGCGAGTTGGTCGGAACGAGTCCGATTCTGATGGAGCGCTGCTGCGGACATTGTTGAAAACGACTCATATGTTCGCCTTATGTTCTACCCGACCCTGAGGATCGTCAAGCGGGAAGAATCGGGTGTTTGCCATCTGGTCCGCAATTATCATCGTCCAAGGGTTCGCATGAAGTGATCGAATGCTGACCCAAATGCGTGTCACCGGGAGCTGCTGCGCCCCCATGCGCGAGACGCCCTGTCGCCGAACGTGGATGCGATTCGCCGTCTTGCCTACAAGGGCGTTACGGACATCAGGTGAAGAAGTGGAGAGGCGCGCAATGAAAAAAGTCCGATGAATTTGCTCGTGCTGGGGATTGTGCTGCTGCTCGCTGGCGGCCTCATGAGCTTCGCTGGCGGCCCTCCAAAAGCAGATGCGGCGACGACGTCGCAGTGTCGTGAGTGTGTGAAGGGCCAAGGCTCGGACATGCTGACGAAGTGTGACGAAAAAAGCCTTTGCCACTGCCATGACCGCGACCGACGCGAACGCGGCAGCTCAGGCGATCAGCGCTGCTAACAACTCCGAGGTGGGCGCCAACGGCGTGTCCATGTTCCTGCTCGGCCTGGGCGCTGTCCTGTCCGTCGCGGGCATTGTCATGCTGCGGAAGCGGCCGGGCACTGGATTGTGAGCGGCCGCCGATGAAACTGGCCCTGATGTGCTTGTCGGCTATGGCGCTGTCGGATGCCGCCTCGGCCTCGACCGTGATGGATGCCACTGCCGTAGCACTCACCCGCTGCCTCAGCACCGCGGCCAATGCGCCTACCGCAGGCCAGACTGATTGCGAGGCAGCGGCGGCGAAAGCCTATGATCGCCGGATGAACGTCGCCTTTGCCAGTCTGATGCGAAAGCTGCCTCATCCAGCGGGGCAGCGTCTTCGCCTCTCACAGCGGGCATGGCTTGCGTTCCGGGACAGCGAGACTGCGACCCGAGAGGCGCTGTATGAAACGCGACAGGGCACAATGTATGTGCCGATGCAGGCATCGGACACTACGAATGCCATCCGCGACCGGGCATTGCAGCTGGAAGGTTATGTCGCGGTCCTGGCAATCCAGACTTAGGATGATGCCATTCTCCGCGCCGTGTTTCGAAAAAAAGAGCTCGCGCATCCGGGTTTCTGGTGTTCACCTCTTGTCGCAGGTTACGACAATCAAGCATCCCGCTTTCAGTCCGGCATCGAAATCGCGATCTCTCGGTTCTTCGCATCTAAATAGTAAGAGGAGCGAATCTGCTCCTCTCGCACTTGAGTACGTGCGACCAGACATTGCTGCTTGTCGTCCAATTTCCTGAAGCCGAATGCGCAATCCGCATCGCGAAACGCAATCCAAAGACGTTGTGACTATCGCAGACCAGTTTGATCGAACGGAGCCAAATGCGCCATTAGAAACCGGTAGGTTTGATTCCGCTTGGCGTTCGCGCTTTCGAGATCGACATCTTAATGCTGTGCCGACGCCTGCTGTGCCGCAGCGGCGAACATCACGGCCGCGAGTAAGACTAAACTCCTCATTCGACTCTACTTCGTTTTCGGTCAATTGTGGTCGGTGCTCATCGTCGTCTGGATTACAGGATTGCCAGGCGATACCGCCGTCTCTTGTTTGTTCAGATGCGCCACGCAGATCTTGAGCTATGCTCAGAAACGTAAATCCGGATCGTTGATGCTGATCCAAGGGGTGCTATAGAAGCCCTGGCTGCGTTACGTTAGGCGGGTAGACCCGCGTTGCTGGAAGGCTGCCGGCGGGTAGATATTTCAGCACGTCCTGTGCGGACACATTCGGATCCAACCAGTCGATCCATTGCTCTCGCCTCAATGGGATAATCTGGCGATGATGGTAGGGCGCTATGTCTTCGCCGGCGTCCATCGTCAGCATTGTGAAGGCTTCGCCGACCTCCGGATGCGATCGCCAGATGCCGGCGATGCAGAACCAGCGGTGGTCCTTCATCATGAACAGCCATTTGTCCTTAAGCTTCTGCTTCGGCACCTCAGGCGTCGTGAACTCGTAGAAGCCGTCGGTCAGGATCAGGCAGCGTCCCGATGTAAACTCCCGGCCTTCGGAACGGAAGTTATAGACCGGCTTCTCAGTCGGCCCGGGCCAGCTCCATCGCCTGTTGAGCAACTCGCCAGCGCCACGCTGGCCCTCGACGCTGCGGACAATCGGCGCGGTGTCGCTGATCTTGATGTCGGCGCGCGCCGGGACGTTCGGCGTCCCCTCCGGCGTCTTGATCTTGATCTTCAGGTCGTCGAAGTCCTCCATGATCGAGGCGATCTCGACTTCGAGTCGATAGTCATTGCACATGAAACACCCTGCCTTCGATCCCTTGCAACGCAATGTAGT